>JALEZJ010000105.1 GCA_022772985.1 Erysipelotrichaceae bacterium
GAAATTCAACATAATTATTCTTATCTTCACTAAGTCCAGTATCTTTATCAATAATGACATCACTTTCATACATTTCAGCAGATAGTCCAAAGATATCATTAATGATTGTGATTTCTTTTTCTATTGTGGCAGAGGACTCTAATCCATAGTAAATTCCATCTGAAGAGCCAAAGGTTTCAATTACTAATTTATAGACACCACTGGCAATATTACTGTTTGTTGTATCGATGGTAATTTTACTAGATACATTAGCAACTGATTCTGCAATATTAAATCTAACAGTTCCATCTTGTCTTGGGAAGTAACTAGCATCTTCATAGATAAATCTGGTACCTAGTAGACTCGCGCCGTTTACTAAATTGTCTTCTTCATCATAGAAAGATAATTTAATTCCTAATTTTTTATCATAGAAGTTTGTGTCAATAATATTAGTACCTCCTATTTTTTGTTGTGCGAAGTCGGTTACTAAGGTTAGATCAACACTATTTCCAACATAGATAGATTTTTTACTCAATTCCGCGGTTGCGTTAATGATAGCATCTTTATCAGCATATAAGTTATAGATCATTTTTTGTTGTTCGATATCTAGTACTGGAATCACTGGATTGTCATTTGCGGCTCTTAATTCGATTAAGAGGCTTTTTCTTAGGACATCTGTATCAATATTACTTTCTTTAAAGTCGACAATAAAGACAAATTCTTCTTCGGCTTTTTGATTTTCACTATCATAATACTTGGTATTAGCAGCAGTATCACTATAAGTATTATTAGTACTTGAACTACCCATTCTGATAAATCTGGATAATGGGTAACTTACTTCTCCTTCGGTTGCTAATTCAGTTACACTTTGTTGATAGTCTGATCCGCTAATGACATAGTAATAGTATTCTGGTTTATCACTACTTGCAAAGTCTATCATGGTAATTTTGGTGTTTGTTGGCATAGCATAACTAGATACTAGACTTCGATAATATCCTTCTTTATAAGGATTGGTATCTTTATTTATGTATAAAGAGTAATAACTACTGAACGTACTTTTTGAGGTAATATTCACATTAGAGTTTGCAAACATTTCATATTTTGCACCTGGTGTAATAGCGGCTTCATAGTTATCGCCATCATATAGAGCGGAATCCATGCTTACTTCAATATTAATTCTTTGGATTTTATTACTTAAATCATCAATTGGAGTTACGACCATTAAAGAAATGGTAACACTTCCTAAATCTTTGGTTTCACTTAAATTTTTAGAGTGATATAGGTAAAAGACTAGACTAGGGATGGCGTTGGAGTTTTCAGCTTTATAAATAGTGGTTCCTTTGATATCTTTATCTCCAACTGTTAAGAATTCTGTATCGCCTTTGGTAATCCAACCGGTGGTACCACTTTTCATAGAAAGACCAAAATTCGTATTTGCTTCTTCTGCTGTATCGGCATGTCTTGGGATATCTGATTCTTGTAAGAGATTAATATCACTAGATAGATTGTCATAGTTTACTCCAAGTACATCAATTTCAGTATTTGGATGATAAAAGTTTAAAAGTTGTAATTCGTAAGTTCCTAGAGTGGAATATTTAGAGGCAGTTAGACTTACTTCTAATACTTCAACAGATTCTCCAACAACCCAACGATAATAAATGGCATCACTTGGGGTTGGCTCAATATAATCTACTGTAATACTGGTACCATCTTCACTAGCATAATTGGTATAGAAGCCATCTTTGGTGATATCATGATCGGTTTTGTGCTCTCCTACTACATAACTACCACTAGAAAAGTAATACAATTCGGAACCACTGACTGTATCTCCATAATCATAATTTGGAGAGTATAGAGCAGTTGCTACCCTTCCATTTCTATCCTTGGTAAACATCCCAAAGAAGGTCATTCCATTTACTTCTCCATAAGTAGCAAGGGATTCGTCATCTGAGATATTTAGGTTCTTTCCTTCATACATGTAAATTCGGTTATCAGCTGTCTTGGTAACGGTACCTGTCTCTTTATCTATATTGACTGTTACTTCTGTTTCCGTATTTCCTACATCTGCTAGGCTTGAAAATTTTTCTAAAAGGTTAGCACCTTTATCTAGGTATAAAGTAGAGCCATTTTTTAGTTTTAGTTCGCCTATTCTACTTAGGGTAAATAGTTCTGATTCATATTTGTTGGTTCTATCTTTGGCACCAGCTAGTTCGATGGCACTGTTATTTAGAGTTACGATATCGGCTCTTTGGATAGAAATGTTATTTTTATAATCTTCTGGGGTTCCATAATTGTCAATGTTAATGTAACTATATCCACCAGAAGAGGAAGCATTTCCACTTCCAAAGATGGAACCATCTATTTGGTAAATATCATGATTCGTAGCATCCATATGAATATTGATTCCTTTGGTAACACTAATGAATTTGAAGTCATAGTCTTCACTACCACTTGCATTGGCTTCTCCTCCTCCAAATATCGTTCCTGATATTTGAATATTTCCTTTGGTTAGGTTATAACTAGAATCGATAGTATAGGCTCCAATATTTACGAATGTTTCACCATATACAACAGAGGTATTGGCTCCCCCATAAACGTTACCACCGATGGTAGCTCCTGCTACATTTACTTCACTTTTAGAAGTATTTGGATTTGCGCAGGTCATAATGGTTGTTCCGTTACTATCTTTAATATCAGCTGCACATCCTGTTTCAGCAGCATTTCCACCACCAAAAAGATGTTTTACGATACTTGTAGTTCCTTCGACATTGATTAAGTTATTTCCTACTACCGTTGCGGTGCTACCATTTCCACCAGCATAAGCACTTTCGCCAATCGTAGAATTGGTAATGGTAGTACTAGCGTTTTTGAATACTTGTCCGTTATTTCCACCACCAAAAACATTATAACTAATATTAGACTCGCTTACCTTTACATTCGTATTTCCTTCAATTGCGGCTTCATTTCCGCCACCATAGATATTATTTAAAATAGTAGAATTTGTGGATGTAACTAATGTATTGCCTACTACTTTGGCTTTATTTCCACCACCGTAGATATTTAGGGAAATGGTAGAAGCAGTTACATTGACAGTTGTTTTACCATTTACGATTCCTTCGTTTCCACCACCATAGACATTTCCTAAGATACTAGCATTATTTTTGATGTCTACTAAAG
>JALEZJ010000107.1 GCA_022772985.1 Erysipelotrichaceae bacterium
ATAAAAGAAAAAAATGAGAACAGATTTAATAGTAGAAAAATATTCATAAATTATTTTATAAAATAATAAGAACTAAACAAAATTAAGATTTTACTAATCAAAAAAAATGATTAGATCACCATAGATAAAATAAATAATAATAAGTAGAATTAAATTCTATCAGACAAGAAAACAAAAAAATTTAAACAATACTATTACTAATATAGTCATAAAAAATAAAAATATCAAAAAATAAAAGAACTTCCAAAAATTACTAATATTATTATAATAAAGATTGGTACATATTAATAATGATTGGAGGGAAGAAATGAAAAAATTACTAATAGTCTTAAGTGTAAGTACATTATTTTTAATGTCTGGATGCACCAACAATAGTACTGATACGTTATCTTGCAGTTCTACTACTACAGCAAATGGTGTAACAACCAAAACTAAATATGACATTGACTATAAAGACGACGATGTGAAATATGTAACCATTACTTATGATTATAGTCAAGATAATACAACCAATAATACAGAAGATGATAATGATAAGATGGATGGAGTAGATGTAGATACAGACGGAATAGACAATGATAATACGAATAACAATGATGGTAGTATCAAATCAGATGATGTAGTAGATGGCGTTGTTGGAGATGCAATAGATGGTACTGTAGATGGTATAAAAGAAACTATCTTAGATTTAGCTGGAATCAAAAATAGATATGAAAACCAACTAAGTACGTATGATAACATTGAAGGTTTCTCTTATAAAGTAGATATTGATAGTAATACAGAATATAAAATTATTTATAAGATTGATATGGATAAAATAAGTGACGCAGACTTAACTAGATTTGATGTTACAAGAGATTTTTCAGATATTAAAGCAAATTATGAAGGCTTAGGATATACTTGTCAATAAAATAGGTGCTTATATAAAAGTGCCTATTTTTTGGAGCGTAAAATGTGGAAGAAAATAGAACTTATTTATTTCAGAAATAATCTTAAAGATAAAAATTAAAAACACACCTAAATTTTAGATGTGTTTTTTCATACTATCAAAACAAAAAACAATTGTTTTAATATTAAGAAAGCGTAACATTCTTACTAATAGATTTTGTAACTACAGCTCCATCTGCCTTATATTTAACTTCATATTTAATTGTAATTTTTTTAGCACTAGTAATACTATTGACAGCATTTTCTAATTCCGTTTGGCTAGAATAAGGCGTACCATCTAAGACATAAGTAATATCGGCCTTACTAGTAACATCCATGTGATTATAAAGAACTGTTACTCCAGAATCAAGATATTTTCCAAGAGAGTAGCTTACATCTTTACCTTCACTTAACTCTAATGTTAATTGGTTAGAAGAACTATCCCCAGTATTAGTACTACCAGATGCTGTAGCCTTGACTGAAACACCATCACTAGCATTATTTTTAAAGTTTCGATATTCAGCTTTCACCATTAATTCAACATTACCTGATCCACCTTGATAAGTATAAGATTTTTCAGTCGTGAAACCAACTTCACTCAAATTACCACCAGATTTGATATAAATACCAAAACCTTGCCCACCTAAAATATCATTATTATAAGATAAACGTTCTTGTAAAAATCTGTTAGAACTATTCCCAAATACAGATTGACTAAAATATTTATTCAAATATTCTTCTGTTAATACATCAGGTTTTTTATATTCCCAAGTTAATTTAATTCCACTACCAGATTGACTAGCTTTTAAATTAGTGACATCATTTAATTTTGCAAATCTAGGAGAAACTTCAGTAGGCTCAGTTCCTGAAATAAAGTATTCAGTTTTTCTAAGAGCATCTGGAGTATATTCACTAGGTTTCATTGCCGGCCATGATTCTAATTCTACTTCCGCTTCAACCACACTGCTAGGCTTTGTAAACGCATCAGTAGTAACAGGAATATATTTCATAATAGCTGCCATCAAATTATCTTTAGGAGTACCTGATGTACTATAATATTCACTAGATATTTCGTCATACCCATACCATAAAGCAATAGAATACTGTGGTGTATAAGCAACTGTCCATAAATCATTTACTGCACTAGCTGGTAATCCTTTCGCTTGTAACGTTGCTTCATCAAAATTAGAAGTACCAGTTTTTGCAGCAACTGTACCACGATAACTACCAGTCCCACCACTAAATCCATAGTGAGCAGCATATTCTAACACATTAGTAATCAAATAAGCAGTAGAATCTTTCATTGCTTGTGTTTTTTTAACTTCAAATTCTATCGTCTCTCCAGTATCACGATAAGTAATAGATTTTACGGTATAAGGTTCCGTGTAATTGCCACCATTAGCAAATGCTGCATAAGCTGCTGCCATTTGCAAAGTAGTAACCCCTGAACTAAGCCCCCCAATAGAATAAGATTCATAAGCCACATCATTTTCTAAATCAATTCCAAGTCCTTCGACAAACTCAACAATTTTTTTATTACCAACATCTTTTTGAACCGTCTGAAAAGCTTTCAAAGCTGGAATATTTCTTGAAATACTAAGAGCATCTCTTAGAGTCATAAGTCCTTTATAACCACTATCCCAGTTACCAATTTCAGTCCCATCCGTATAACTCCAAGCTTCATCAGTAAATAATTGATAAGTAGAAAAGTTATCAAATTCAAAACCAGGTGCATAAGCAAAGATTGGCTTCGCTGTAGAACCAGGTTGTCTATAAGATTGAGTAGCGTAGTTCCATTGCCTTTCTCCTGTACGGTTACGACCAGTACCAATTGCTGTAATAGCACCAGTTTTAACATCAACAATACTAATTCCAGCCTGTACTTTATCATCTTTCCAAGTATAGCCATCTCCAGCTAAAATTTTATTAATCCCATTTTGAATACTAGCATCCATTGTAGTATGAATTTCCATAGATACTAAAGCTGGATCAAGTTTTGTCTTTTTCTTAACTTCAGCAACCACTGTATCAATATATCCCTGATAATTATTTTCCTCTTTGGTTCCGACCAATAGAGAAGATACATCAACAGCATTCGCAATATCTGCTTCTTCTTGAGTAATATATCCATGCTTAACCATTAATTTTAAAACTGTTGCTCTTCTATTAGCAGCTTTTTCTGGATAATAATAAGGATTGTAGCCATTAGGAGATTGAAACAATCCAGCAATAAGTGCTGCTTCTGGAAGACTAAGCTCGGAAACAGATTTTCCAAAGTAATATTTACTAGCTTCCTCAACTCCATAAACATTTCCCCCAAGCAGACTATCATTTACATAAAATTCCAAAATTTCTTCTTTGGTATATTTCTTTTCCATAAAAAATACTGCCAAATAAACATCTTTAAACTTTCTAGTAATTGTTTGCTCTGTAGAAGTTAAATTATTTTTAACTACTTGCATCGTTAAAGTAGAAGCACCACCAGCACTGCTATTTCCAAAAAGTTGACCAAGCGATGCCTTCAAAAATCTAGCACCATCAACGCCATTATGTTCAAAATATCTAGAATCTTCTGTTGCAATAATAGCATCCACTAATACTTGAGGTAACTTATCATAAGTAACAGATTCTCTTTTTTCCATTCCTAATTTAGAAATAATATTATCTTCACTATCATAAATAATCGTTTGATCTTGATTGGCAAGAGCATTTGGATCGAATTCTCCACAACTAGCAACGATATAGATACAGAATGCAAACACTGCAAATACACCAATTGCACAACATACAATAAAGAAACTAAGTAATTTCTTCCACCATTTACGCTTTGACCCTTTCTTTTTCTTAGTAATCTCATGAGAATTAGACGAAAGCTTCTTAGCAGTAGCCTTTTTCTTCGTTTTCTTTTTCATGATTTTTTACACTCCTTCACATTTATTATTTTATCAATCACCTTAATATAATCTAATCTAGGTGCATATTTCATTTCTATAAAATACCCAAATTTTTCAAAATAATCAAGTGGAATCGATTTTCTATCATATTCTTCTAAAAAACGAAGTAAATCATTTCCTAATAACAAATAAGTACGATTCAAAGCAGAAAACCTTACAACCAAATAAACAATTCCACCATAATAAAGAACTTTCTTAATATGTTCCATTTGGTGTTTATGAATATTAGAAAGAGGAAAACTAGTCTTACTCTGCGTTTCTTTAGCATCAAACTCTAAATATTTTCCTTGATAAACACCAGTATAATCCAAAGTAGAAGGTTCATTAAAATAAGCTTCTCGAATCCTATTTTTAGGATATTCCACTTGTACCACTCGAATAGGAGTAGGCTTTTTATAGATAAGAGCAATGTTATGAAGATTATAATATTCGTTTGTCTGGTTAATATCACTTTCTAATGTCATTCCTCTATTTGCATAAATATTATCCTTAAAATAATTTTGTAATCTCAACTCACATCACCTTTCAATAATTATACTATAAAACAATTTATTTTACTATATTTTATAAATCACAATAAAAATTTATGTCTAATAGGTGTAAAGTAGTAAAAGCTTATTTTCTACATATAATATATCATGAAAAAAAAACATTCTATTTTAACTTTTAGTCTGTACTTATTACTAATTACCATGATCTGTTCTTTTCTATTTATTTATTATTTTAACAAAAAGTTAGGACCAGGACTCATTACTTGTGCTGAAGATGAAGTAAAACATTTAACAACATTAGTAATGAATAACTGTATTCGTAAATATGTAAATCAAACAGACAATCTAAAATTAATTAAAATAGAAAAAAATAATAAGCAAGAAATAGAACGAATTCAATATGATACAAAAATACTGAATCAGACTAGAACCGAAATAACAAGTCTGCTAGAGACTGATTTAGATTACATGGTAAAAGGAAATTTAGAAGCAATAGATCTAAATCCTAATAAGTTATCAGATGAATATTATGAAAAAACAAAAGAAGGAATTCTCTTTACAGTATCTATGGGAAGTTCTACCGGAAATAGTCTACTTGCTAATATAGGCCCTAAGATTCCCTTAAATTTAAAAACAGTAGGGGAGGTTATAACAAATATCAATACCAAAATAACAGAATATGGCATGAACAATGCTCTAATAGAAGTAAATATTGAATTAGAAGCTACTACTGTAATCCATATGCCATTTCTATCTAAAAAAGTAACAGTAAAAAATACCATTCCCTTAACTATGGAAATTATCCAAGGAAATATCCCTAGTTATTATCTAGGAAATAACCTAACTACCAAAAATAATGAATAAAAAAATAAGAAACTCTTATAGGAGTCCTTATCTTCTAGAGAGATATCATTCTTATTTTATAAATTGACTTCTTCTTTTATTTTTTTTATTTCTTCTATGCTTTTACCAGTAACATCCCTAATATCTTCTAAAGAAATATTCTTATGTAACATATTTAATATAACATCTTTGGTATTTTGTTCAATTCCTTGTTCAATACCATCTTTATAGATGGTATTTTTCTCCCATTCTTCCCATTTCAAAGCATCACTTTCTGACATAAATAAATCTTCTTTGGTTAATTTATCTAATATTCCCATAATCGTATTCCTCTCTTCATAAGTCATAATTCCTTTGGTAATAGATGGTAATTTAGAGAGATCATGACAATAAAGAAGTTCACCCCATCTAACATAATTAGGAATCTTTTTTATATCCTCATTATAATATAATTCATGACAATTGACAATATTTAAAGTATAAATGATTAAGTTATTAGAATAAATATGATGACTATTTTCTTCTTGTAAATAATACTTTGATAGAGCTTTTTTATTAGTTGAATCTTTAAAACAATCTAAATTAATCTGCATCACAATCAATTCTTCATCATAATCTTCACCCTTTTTAAAAGCTGTAGAAAATAATTGAAATACATAAGACAAATTTTTAACAATAAGTCCTGTGTGACTTTGCCTATTTAATTCTAGATTTAAAATCATATGCTCATCTAATGTAATAATAAAATCACACCTTTTAAATTTTTCATCTTTTCTATGAATGGGAAGTTCATTGGTTTTTAGAACAAGATTATCTTTTAACAAACTATAATCAATTCCTGTAATATCAGAAATCATTTTACCTAAGATATTCTCTTGATTTCTAAAAACACTTTTAAAAATAGTATCATAGCACAACAATGGTAAAGAGAGTTTTTCTGCTAAAATAAAATATCATCACCTAAAAAAATATCCCTCTACCCATATTATTAGAGCTAACTTTTAAAAATCCTTCTTTATCATAGAAAAATAAATAATGAAATAGCAAAAGTTTAGAACCACCAATATAAATAAATATAGAAAATATAATTCAGTATTTTATCACTAAAAAATAATACTAAAATATTTAACAACTAAAAAATAATCTATCTTTAAAATAACAAACAGTTAATTAAATAAAAGATATACAAATTTATGATAAAATGATATTGTAGGTGATAGTAAATGAAATATAAATATTCTAGAATGCAAGTTTTTGGAAAAAGATTAAAAGTACCAAAAGAAATTTTAATGAAAGTTTATAACTGTACTCTGTCTTTTAATGAGTTTATTGAGTATAAATTAGATGATAAAATTCCAACTTCTTGTATCATAGATTCAGATAGACAAATAGTTGAAAAGTTCGGTTTAGAAAAATCAAAACAATTAGATTGGGAATTATTAAATAAAAGAATTTATTATAATAACATTAATTTGAAAGAAACACTAATGAGACTCGATGAAAATACTACATCTTTAAATGAAAGTTTGTATGAAATGGTTAAAAACGAAATAAGACCAAGCGATTATTCAAAAAGGATGCAAACTTTTTATCCAAATAGATTATTTACTATTTCAGAAAATAATGATGATAATTTGAATTATGAAAAAAGTAGATTTAATGATGGAGAAATTTCACTTAAAAATATAATTTATAAATGGAATTTATATAAAGATAAAGATTTAAGTTATTGCTTATTGAAAGATTCTAATAATAATGTTGGAATTGATGATAACCAATTAAAAAAATTTATGAATGAATTTGGTGATATAGCTAATTTAATACTTGAAAATACTGATATATATTCATTTTTTAATGATATAAATAATGCGAAAGATGAAAACGAAAGACAAAATATTGTAAAAAAAGTTACAGATGTAATTTTAGATAAAACATTAGAAAAAAATAGTTGGAATAGAATAGAATTAACAAATAATCAGTATAGACAAATTTTCAATTATTCATCTATGGAAGATTATTTAAAAAAAGGGGTATGGAATGAGTATGAGGTGGATAATATTTTAAAAGAATTACAAATATTAAATTTAACAGAAGATTTTTTGTTCTCAATGCCTATACCGTTTACTATGTTAAAAGATACCTCTGTATTGCATTTTATTGGAACATACGGATTAAAAAATGTTGTTGATTTTGATAATGAATGTGAACATTTTTTTACAAATAATAATTGTGAAATGTTAAGAATAATGGATGATATGTATATGCAGTATGGAATTAATGTACATAATCCGCTTAAAACAATATTTACTAAAAATTCGTATGATGAAAATGGAAATTATGTTGATAGACCATATACAAAAGATGAATTTTACGAGGCAATGAAAAGAATGATAGTATATGGTCCTACCAATGGGAAATATGCTGATAAAGCACCTGATTATAGAAAAATGACAGGTGAGTTTAAAGTTAGAAATCAAGAATTGTTTATTTCTGATGATGCACCAGAAGAATTACAAAAATTATTTTATACTAAATCAATTACACCACAACATTTAGTTGAGCATCCAGAATATATACCATATTTAAAGGATAAAGATTTAAGTTCTTGTTTTAAATCAAGACTAGTTTATGTGAAAGATAGTGATAATTATTATGAAAATTTATATAATTTTATAAACCAAAAAACGGATTTCAATTCTGCTATGAATTTTATTACAGAATATAGTGATATCATTGAAATTGTATTTGATAGCAGAAGATCAGATAGTTACCAATATGAAATAAAATTTTCAATAGAAGATAATGTTAATGAAATTCAAAAAAGAATTAATGAATCTTTTAGAAGACTCATAATTGAAAAAAGCATAGCTTATCCTAAAAATATTCCACAAAGCCTAATAGCAAACTATCCTTCCATGTTTTTAAGTTCAAATGCTCCCCAAGAGTTAAAAGAATCATTTTATAATAGAACAATATCTTCGGAATTTATTTTATCAAATCCATCTTACAGACAATATTTAGAAAATGTTGATTTAGAAATTTTATTTAAATATATGCCAGTAAATGTTATAAATCAAAATCAACATCATGAACAAATTAATCTAGTTAATGGAATTAGAGAAGTATTTGGCGTAAATGATACTTTAGATGTAATGATTTTATATGGAAAATATATTGAAAAAGTATTTGAAGATAACGGATTACATAAATTTAATTTTAATCCAAATTGTACAAAAGATAATTTATTAGATGAATTAGATAAAATAATTTTCCAGAATATAATTGACGGAAATATGAAATATGATGCGAATATGCCAAGTCATTTCAAAAATAATAATCCAACCTTATTTTTAAGTCAAAATGTACCACAAAATATTCAAGATAAATTTTATAATAGAGAATTTACTTTAGAGGATTTTAATAAAAATCCTGAATTAATGGAAATGTTTGAAAATGCAAATATCACTTGTGGTTTTTCGGAAAATATGTCATGGATGATTCCATTGTTTGGTAATTCAAATAATTTGAAAATGGCAAATTATAATAGATTAAAAGTTATTTCGGAATTTTCAAAAATATATGATTTTAATCATCAAAATGCATTTAAACAATATATAATTAAGCATTTAAATGACTTTAATATAGAAAATATTGAAGAATTTGAATATATATTAAATAATATTAAAAATTATGAAAATATAAAAAAATATATTGCTAGTATTAAAGATAAAAAAATTGATATTTTATTTAAGGATTTATTAGAAATATTTAGTTATTCTAATTCAAATTGGATTGTTGATTCAATTAAGGTTAGTGATACTATCTCATATATGGATATTTTAAAAATTATATCACTATATGAAAATATAGATGATGTATCGTTACAAAATGAGTTTAAAGGATATGTTATGGGGTTAGGTAATAACATAGAAATAGAAAAAATAGAATATGTATCAGAAGTATTATCAAGACTTTCTTTATCAAATTCAAGTGAAATATTTACATTTAGAAAAGAGCTAGCAACTCAAATATTAAAATCAAATAATCCTTTGGAAAGTTTAAGTAAAATTGAAGATGTATTTATAAGAAATAATATTCCTACTGTTGGAAAAATTTATTCTTGCTTTGAATTTTTACATCCTGATTTTCAAGGATTTAATTTTGATAATTCTATGGTTTCACCTGTATTAAAAAAGGCATCAACAACAAGTAAAAAAATAGTTGTATTTTCAGATTTAATAAAAGCATCTTTTGGTTCGAATAATAGATCTGTAAATGACTATTTAAGAAATATAGAAGTAGGCTCAAATTTATATGAAAGTATAAAATCAAGTAAAATTCAGTATGATACACTTAGTGAAATAGAACAAAAGGAATTGATTACTTTTAGCAGACATTTAGCAACTATGTATAATAATACCATGAATGCTAAGAAAGGAAATGAGACATTTATATATACTGGAAATGTTTTGACAGACATACTTGAATTATCTAAAAAACTATCTCCAGATGGAACGTTAGATTATAATTTGGATGATAGAGTCATTAGAATGTTCTGTGGTTTTACAGGTATTGATACTTTAGAACAAGCTAAAGAATATATTGATAAAAAGGTTAAAACAGCAGATTCAAGGAATAGAAATGCAGCTAATTCAGAGATGATATTGGAACAAGGAGATTTTGTTAAAGGTATTGGAAATATTACGTATTTACGAAATATTTTACAAAATGGTAGTGTTTCAAAAGAATATCTTGGCTCTAGTGCAGGTAGTGATGCGACCCCATTAGATACTGATGTATCAATGATTACTGAGTCTGAGGGAACGATTCGTGAAAAAATGAGTAAAACTGCTGCGAATGAATATGGACCTATCTGGTTTGTGTTAAAAAATGATGATAGATTTATAACAACAAGAACTACTGTTGAAGCATTAACTGATGAAGCGCTAAATAAAAAGCGAGATATGTCTAAAATGGAAGTATTTTATACTGGTTTTTTAGGGAAAGGACATTATGGAATAAGAACAGGTTTTGCCTCCAGTGAAATAAATTATATAGTTATGGAGAATTATGATCCTAGAGTTGGACTTGAAATTGCCATGAATGGTTTTTACATTCCAGTAGCAAATAAGGAAGGTAAAATTGTATTTCCACCAAATGATTACGATAAATTAAGAGAAAAAATGAACGGGTTATCCTACTATGGAATAAATGAATATCAATTTGATTCTTCTATAGGTAATATTAATTTTGAACTTGAAAATATATTAAATAGTATTGATTCTAATATTGAAGAAACAAAAAAGAAATCTGATTTAATATATAGTAATATATCAACAAAATTACAAGAACTTAATTTATCTTTAACAGATAAAATAGATTTAAAAAATAAGAGTGTAACTTTATTTAATACAGGTTCAACGGGACGATTTACAAATTTACCTGGTGATGGGGATTTTGATTTCATCATGCAAGTAGATAGAGAAATATTTAATAATGCTACAAAAATGCAAACTTTACGTCAAGCAATAATTGATTCTTTTGGAATATCGAATCACGGAAAATACGATTTAGTAAATGGAGATATTAGAGAATTTAAAACGGTTGTAATAGATAATAATGGTGTAGAACATAATGTTGAAATTGATATAACTTTTGTTACGAAAACAGATAAAACAGAATATGCAAGTGATGTATGTGTATCAGATAGGTTAAATAGTATTTCTAGTAATAATGAAAGGAAATTAGCAAAAGCAAATATTATTCTTGCTAAAAAACTATTAAAGGGTATCAATGCATATAAGCCTGCAAGGAAAGACGAATCTCAAGGTGGAATGGGTGGAATTGGTGTTGAAAATTGGATATTACAAAATGGCGGTACATTATATAGTGCTGCAAAATCATTTATTGAGAATGCAAATCAATGTAATAATTTCGATGAATTTAAGACTAAATATGCATTGTATAATTTTGGAATAAATCATATGGCTGAAAAAAGAGGACAATATCCTCATGATAATTATATTGAAAATATGAATAGTACAGGATATGAAAAAATGAAACAAGGACTTAGTAAATTTATAAAGTTGTATGAAGCAAATGTTGATGAACCTTGTTTAGAAACTATAAAAATAATGGCTGGAGAAAATAGAAGGGTAGAAGATATTATAGTAAAAAAGAGTAAATAATTTTAAATTTTTTAATTCTTAAACTTTTATATTTGAAGATACGAAGAACCCACCCATTTTTTCAGGTCAAAAAAATTAAAATTTTAAAGAATAAATGCAATATAATTTAATCGGAAAATTTTAATTGAAAATTAGTTTCTAAATTATTAAGAGCTGATTTTTTGGAAGTAAGTCCATTTATAAGAGAGAGGAGCTTACTTCTTTTATTCTCAGTTAAAATAATTGCATGATAATAAAAATTTATTATGTCTGCATTCATTTTTCTTTGAACAACCATTGCAAATGTATGGAGGTTTATCCAAAATAGGGCATTGCTCAGATTTAAAATTACTA
The DNA here is from genome assembly GCA_022772985.1 of Erysipelotrichaceae bacterium. Lineage (GTDB taxonomy): Bacteria > Bacillota_I > Bacilli_A > RF39 > UBA660 > RUG11198. Next base: position 11,737 of record JALEZJ010000107.1, read on the forward strand.
CATTTTTTTTACATCCAATATTAGTAAATTTGTTACATTCTTTTTCGTGTTCACAATATATAAAACTTGTACCATATAAATTTTGATTACCAGGGATTCTTCTATTTTTTATTTTGGCAGATGTAGAAGTTCTGTGATAGCCAAGTAAATCAGCAATATCAGTAAAAGTCATTTTATCTTTGAGAGATTCCTAAATAATTTCTCTATGTTCAATTGTTAAATATGTCATAATAAACATCCTTTCATTGAAACATAAACCAAGTATGTATTATAAAACGTGCATTTACTAAAATATTTAACAACTAAAAAATAATTGTAAACAGACAAGGAAACTCTTTCTATCTTGAAATAAATTTTGATATAATGACTTGTAGCAGTAAGAGGTGGTAGTATGAACGAAAAAATGGAAAAGTTATTAAATCAAATAGGACTAAATGAAGATTATATAGATGATTTTAAAGAAAGTTACGTTGAAAAAGTTGTAATAGAAAAATCTACCAATCGTTTTCATTTCATTTTTCATATAGGAAATATATTACCAATAGAAGTTTATGATGACCTATTATCTTGTCTAAAAGAAGCATTTCATCGTGAAATTACATTAAGCCTAAATTATGATGGGAATGATTACCAAAAAGTAGAAGAATACTTAAATAGAATCATTACCGAATATACCAAAGATGGAATTCGTTATAGCGTCTTCCTAAATCGAAATATTACATTAAAAGAAACAACCTTAGAATTTCCTATTTACAACAAGATAGAAGAATTAAATATAAGTAATATTAAGAATGAAATAGAGAAAAGATTAAAAATATTTGGTTTTAATAATTTAAAGTTTGAAGTAAAATTAGAATTAACAAAAGATAAAGAATTATTAGAAAAAATAGAACAAGAAAAAAATATAACAACCATTCCCACTTATACTGAAAAAAAATCATCACCTGACATTTCCACCTCAACATCTACTACCGAAAAAACATATTATCGCCCTAAAAAAAGTACTGAAGTAACTAAGATTAAAGATTTACTATATGAAACAGAAAATGTCAACATAGAAGCCCAAATCTTTGGCATAGACTTATTTGAAGCCAAAAGTGGTTATAAAATATTTACCTTAAAAGTAACTGACTTTTCAGATAGTATGTATGCCAAAATATTCACCAAAGATGAAGAAGAATTTGTCCGCATCAAAGATTTATTAAAAGAAGGTAATTGGTATGCAATGTACGGACGTGTCAAAGAAGATAATTTTGCGAATAATGAATTAGTATTTATGACTAGATTGAAAGATATTAATCCAATTGACGCAAAACTAGATTGGGTAAGAACCGATAAAAGTGAAGAAAAAAGAGTAGAACTACATGCTCATACCATGATGAGTCAAATGGATGGAGTAATCGATGAAATTAAATTGGTAAAAACTGCTATCAAATGGGGACATCGTGCCATTGCAATTACCGATCATGATGGCTGTCAAGCTTTTCCTCATGTATTTAACGAAGTAACAGGATACAATAAAAAAATATTAGCCCCATTTAAAGATAAATTAAAAGAATTAAATCAGACTAAAAAAGAGAAAGAACAACAAGAAGATATATGTGGAGCGAAACTAATAGAAGAAGAAATAGATAAAGTAAAACAAGAAATGCAAAAAGCGCCAACCTTTAAAGCTCTATATGGAACAGAATTAGAAATGTCTGATGATACTCTAGATATTGTTGTAAACCCAACGGATGATGACATCTATTCATCTACTTATGTCATCTTTGATACCGAAACAACAGGTTTTAACCCAGGATTACATGATTCCATGATTGAAATTGGTGCCGTCAAAATGAAAGATGGCGCTGTAATTGAAAGCTTTGATGAATTAATCAATCCTGGCGTTTTAATTGATAGTGAAATCACAGACTTAACAGGAATTAATAATAACATGGTAAGGAATTGTCCAAATGAAGAAGTTGTCACTAAAAAATTTAAAGAATGGATAGGCGATTTACCATTAGTAGCGCATAATGCAAAATTCGATAAGAACATGATAGAAAGTGCTTATCACAAATATGGCCTAGGACCTTTAAAAAATACCATTCTAGATACCATGATAATTTCCCAGATTATTAATAAAGACTTAAAAAGACATAGTTTATCTGCCCTAACCAAAAACTATGGCATTACCTTTGAAGAAAGTGATGGTAGTGGCGAAAAACATCACCACCGTGCTGACTACGATGCCGAATTTACGGGCTATGTCTTCTTCAAAATGTTAAAACAACTAGATAAAAATACGATTAAAACATTTAATGATCTAGCATCTCTTCCTACTAGTGATGAAATCAATAGATGGAATAGAGAAAAACACGTAAATATTATTGCCAAAACAAGAACAGGTTTAAAAAATATGTTTAAATTAATCAGTTATGGTTCCACTACTTATTTAGTAAAAAGTGCTAGAGTACCTAGACACTTAATTCAAGAACATCGTGAAGACATCTTAGTAGGAAGTGGTTGCTATAATGGAGAAATATTTAATACAGCTCTCACTAGATGCGAAGAAGATCTAGAAAAAGCTATGGAATTTTATGATTATATCGAAGTCCAACCACCTAGCAACTATACTCATTTAGTAGCTCGCCATGACATTAATACCATGGAAGAAGTAAAATACGCCCTAGAAAAAATTGTCAAATGTGCCAAAAATGTTGGAAAACTAATCGTAGCAACCAGTGATGCTCATACTCTAAATAAAGAAGATAAAATCTATAGAGAAATTATTGTTCATCAAAATGTTCCAGGAAAAGGACGCCACCCTTTAGCTAGATACTTAAATCAAGAAGGATATAAAACCATTCCCGATCAGTATTTTAGAACTACCGATGAAATGTTAGAAGAATTTTCCTTCCTAGGAAATGATATTGCCAAAGAAATTGTTATAACAAATACCAATAAAATAGCCGAAATGTGTGGAGAATATGAAGTTATCATTGACACTGGAGGCATTCCTTTTTCACCTAAAATTGACAATTCCATTAAAACCGTAATTGACATGGTTTACGAAAAAGCTGCAAGTTGGTATGGAAATCCACTTCCATATAATATTGAAGAGAGAATCGCCAAAGAACTTTACGGAGATAGTGTCTTTGAAAGTATTAAATATTTATTAAAAGAAAGTGGAAAAGAAGAAAAAGATCCAGAATTCGAAAAATTAGCTTTTCAAGGACTACATGATACCATCTTTAAAGGAGATGAGGAAGTAAGACGAGTAGTAGGAGAAAAAATCAAAAAAACTAGTGAAATAGAATTAACAGAGGAAGAATTAAAAAAACAAATCTCTAAGAATTTAGGTGGAATTATTGGTGGTGGATTTGACGTTATTTATTTAATTGCCCAAAAATTAGTAAAACACTCAAACGACGAAGGATTCTTAGTTGGAAGTCGTGGTAGTGTAGGTTCCTCTTTTGTTGCAACCATGATGGGAATAACTGAAGTAAATCCACTGCCAGCCCATTATCGTTGTCCAAAATGTAAACATAGTATTTTCAATAATGAGAAAGGTGAAGCACTAGGAGCAACTTATTCATCAGGTTTTGACCTACCAGACAAAATTTGTCCAAAGTGTAATGAACGCATGATCAAAGATGGACAAGATATGCCTTTTGCTACCTTCTTAGGATTTAATGCCGATAAAGTCCCAGATATAGACCTAAATTTCTCGGATTTAAACCAAGCAAGCGCCCACAATTATACAAAAGTCTTATTTGGAGTTGACAATGTTTATCGTGCAGGAACCATTGGTACTGTAGCAGAAAAAACTGCTTTTGGATACGTAAAAGGCTTCTGCGAAGATAGAGACATTAAAATGCGTAGCGCTGAAATAGAACGAATTGCCGAGGGATGTACCGGTGTAAAAAGAACAACAGGCCAACATCCAGGCGGAATTGTTGTTATTCCAGGATATATGGATGTCTTTGACTTTACACCATTTCAATATCCTGCAGATGATCCAACCAGTGCCTGGCGTACAACGCACTTTGATTATCACGCTATCGACCAAGATGTATTAAAACTAGATATCTTAGGTCATACCGATCCAACTCAACTAAGACTAATTCAAAATATAAGAGGAGTACCAGTAGTAGAGGATGTACCATTAGATGATAAAGAAACTATGGGAATATTTTTATCCCCTGAACCCCTAGGAGTAACCAGTGAACAAATTATGTGTGAAACTGGAACCCTAGGAATCCCAGAATTTGGAACACCATTTACCATAGGGATGTTAATTGATACCAAACCAACAACCTTTGCCGAATTAATTAAAATATCAGGCTTATCTCATGGTACTGATGTATGGTTAGGAAATGCCCAAGAATTAATTAGAAGTGGAACGGTTCCCTTTAAAGATGTAATAGGTTGTCGTGATGATATTATGGTGTATTTAATGTATAATGGAGTAGAACCACTAAAAGCATTCAAAATTATGGAATTTGTCCGTAAAGGAAAAGCTTCTAAAGACAAAGAAACCTGGAAAAAACATGTTGAAACCATGGAAAAAGCGGGAATCGAAAAATGGTTTATTGACTCTTGCTATAAAATTAAATATATGTTCCCTAAAGCACATGCTGCTGCCTATGTCATTAGTGCTTTTAGAATTGCCTATTATAAAGTACACTATCCTGCTATTTATTATGCAACCTATTTTTCTACTAGATTAGATGATTTTGATATTGTAGCAATGATGAAAGGATATAATTCCATTAAAAGTAGAATTGTAGAAATCAATAATAAAGGATATGATGTAACCAATAAAGAAGCATCACTTTTAGAAACCTTAAAACTAGCATTAGAAGCAACTGCTAGAGGAATCATCTTCGGCAATCTAGATATCATGAAAAGTGATGCCAAAAACTTCCAAATAGCAAGTGATGGTATTACCCTAATTCCACCATTTAGAGTAATTGATGGATTAGGTGGAACCGTTGCCCAAAGTATTCAAGAAGAAGCTAAAAAAAGACCATTTATCTCGATTGAAGATTTCCAAAAAAGATGCCATGTTTCAACCACTTTAGTAGATAAAATGAAAGCAATGAACCTATTTGGAGACTTACCAGAATCAAGTCAATTAAGTTTATTTTAAAAAAATACTGAAAACTAACTTTCTTTCTATTAAAGTATTTCCAGATAAAGGAGAAATCCCTAAAAATAAGGAAAAGAATTTGCAATAAAAATATCAAAAAATAATAATAAATGTCAAAAACAAACTGGATAGGGAAGTTGCCAAAATCAATGAAATAAGGAGTGATAAAATTTGTCAAAACTAAGGCCAATTTTACTTCAAGTTGCTATGGAAGTAGAATGTCAAGAAATCTTAAAAAAATTAAGTAGTTTAAAAGAAAAAACAATACAAGGTTATCGATTCTATGAAGGAACAATTAATAATTACCCACTAGTAGTATCACTATCGAAAGTAGGTCTAATACATACATCGGCATCCTTAACCTTAGCTATTCAAATATATGACCCCATTTCAATTATTAATCTAGGAATTGCTGGGGCTACTTCCAAAGAAATACATATGAAAGATATTGTAATAGGAGAAAGAGTAATCAATATTAATTCTTATCGGACAAAGACTTCAGCTGAAGGAGAAGGAAGTAATCCTAAGAGTTGGGAATTATTAACATTCTTAAGTGGAGAAGAAGATCGATTAATAGAACAATCTGCAACTAAAAAATTAATAGAATTAACCAAAAAAGTTCCATCTCAAGGATATGGAAAAGTGTATTATGGAAAAATAGGAAGTGGAGATGTTTGGAATAGAGAATTTGATAGAATCTTATTCTTAAATCAAAAATATCAGATCCTATGTGAAGACATGGAATCAATTGCTACTTATACCTTAGCTAATCAATGGAATATCCCAGTAATCTCTATCAAAATGATATCAGATAACGCTCTAATTGGTGAAGAATATAACCGTCAAGTAGGTGTATATATTCAAGAATATGTACTAAATTATTTAACTCAATTAATAAACGACATAACTTTAATAGAAAAGCTATCATAAATAAAATACTAATAGGCTAAAAAATAAACAAATAATGGAGTAGGAATAACATCTTACTCCTTTTTTCATAAAAATTTATCAAATATCTATTGTAGACATTTGATTCAACATCCAAAGATAAAAAAAATGATGGTATTTATAATTTCCTATTTCCAATTATGATAAAATAAATGTTTATTCCTTCCATTGATTAATGAACTCTTTTTGTATCTAAAAAGTTACGTTAAAATCAGGATTAGTAGATAAAAAATAACAATAAAAAAGCTCTCAAAGTATTACAACCTCAAGAACTTTTATTTCCTAAAATGGTGTCCCGCTGGGGATTTGAACCCCAGACCCTTTGATTAAAAGTCAAA
>JALEZJ010000081.1 GCA_022772985.1 Erysipelotrichaceae bacterium
ACCTAATGATAAACATCCCGTATCTCCCATAAACACTTTAGCAGGATGAGAATTATATACCAAAAATCCCATAATACAACCAACTAAGATAAAACAAAAAATTCCAATATCCTGATAACCACTGATCCAATTACTCCCCCAAGAAATTAATCCATAAGCCATAAAAGCAATTGCTGACAAACCACCAGCTAATCCATCCAACCCATCCGTCAAATTTACTGCATTAGAAGTACCAACCAATAAAAATAAAATAAATAATCCATAAAACCAACTCAAATTCCACTCCAAATTAAATAAAGTTACTCTTAAAACTGAATCTCCTTCTCCAAAATGCCGAAATAATATATAAAAAATAAGTGCCACAACAAACTGCAAAAATAACTTTTGAATTTGAGTTAATCCCTTATTAGTATTATGTTTCAAGCTAATATAATCATCCAAAAATCCAATCATCGCATAACTAATCATAACAAATAAAATAATAAACAAATTTACTGAATATTCCATTTTATCGGTCAATAATAATAACAAAGTAGTAATAATACACGGAACAATAAAAATAAATCCACCCATCGTAGGAGTACCAGCTTTTGCCTTATGTGCATCTACATAAACATTAATTCGCTGCCCAGCTCTAACTTTCTTTAAAATAGGAATCAAAATAATTCCAAATATAGTTGATATGATAAACCCAATCATTAATGCAAATAAAGATTTTGTTAATACTAACATTCTCTCACGCCCAATCTACTAAAATTATATCATAAAAATAAGTAAAAATTCTAAATAGGAAGCACACTTTACACTACCTTGTCAAATATCACTTTCCAATCTTTTTCTTAATTTTATTTTAACATAAAACAAAATGTTTTCAACCAATTTTATTCATTTTCTAACATTAATCGCACCGTAGAGCCTACCGCAATTCTACTCCCAGCCTCAGGAGACATTGAAACAACTCTATTTCCAGTTCCCGAATACTCCACATCAAAATTACTTAATTTTTTTCGAGCTTCTTTTGCATCCATTCCTACTACATCTTCTACTGTCTCATATTTCACATCAAAGAAACGATAATCCTTAGAAATCCCACCTTCTTGTTTTTCAATATCTAAAGCAACAATACCATCTTCTAATATATTTTTAGCAATCGGAGCAGCAACCGTACCACCATATGCTGTAATCCCCTTTGGATTATCAATTGCAACATATACAATAATTTTTGGATCATTTGCTGGCAAAAAGCCAATAAATGATGTAATATAATTACCAACCATATAAACTCCATTATTTACCTTTTGCGCAGTACCAGTTTTTCCCCCAACTCGATATCCTTCTATATAAGCGTTTCTTCCGCTTCCTAAAGCAACAACACTCTCTAACGCCATCCGAACTGTTTCACTAGTAGATTTTGTGATTACATCTCTAACTTTCTTTGGTTTGTTTTCTTGAATAATTTCTCCAGTTTCCGGTTCGATTAATCTTTTCACAATATAAGGAGTATATAAAGTGCCACCATTAATTGCCGCACTAACTGCCGCAATTTGTTGTATGGGAGTCCAATAAATGAAACTTTTTACCTAAATTATCAGAAGTAGTATATAAACTTTCTCCTGTCTTGATATAAATATCTAATTTAATCCCTTTATCACTTTGTTTATGAACTATTATTCTATCAATTATTTCATTAAATATATCACTATAACATTCATTATCTTCAAGTGAATGTTCTAGAAAACTTTTAATTTCATTTATTTTATTTTTTATATAGTTTTTATCTTTTTTATTACTCTGTAATTCATCTATGTTATTTTGTTATATATTTAAATCCTCATTAATTAAATCTACTTGTTTTTTATAATCAACTTTCTCTAAATATTCTTCCATAACAAGCTCTAATAATTTATCTTTTTTATTATTAAGTAATAATATTTTAGATTCTAAATTTTTTATCTCTATTTCATTATTAGTGGTTTCTAAATAATTCTTACAAACACCCACTATTTCATCAAAGATATTATTTCTTATTTTAAATAATTTGTTAAACATATCTTTAAATACTACATCTAATTCTGATTCAAACACTCTTGGATTAGAACATCCTTTCAAACTTTCTTTTCGATATACTTGGCATTCCCATACTGGATTATTTTTTCTTTTTCCTGCACTAGATCTATGATAAGTTAAGTTATGACATCCACAATAAATCTTACCTGAATAAGTATATCTATTTTGAAATACTGCTTTATTAATAGCACGATTTGTAAAACTATCTTGTCTTTGTTTTAATTTAATATTAGCTCTTTCCCAGAGTTCTTCAGATACTATTGGAGGAATATTATCATAATCTTTATAAATAATCCAATCAGATTCATTTAATTTTTTCTTCTTCTTAGTACGATAATCTAATACTTTAGATTTATGTCCACAATAATATCCTTTATATTTAGGATTTTCTATAATTCTAGTAAGTATTGTTGTATCAATTCTTTTACCAGTTCTACTTTTATAACCTAAACTAAATAAATATCTCGATACTTTAGATAACCCATCAGTAGTATTAGCATATCTATCAAAAATTATTTTAATCATTTCTGCTTGTTCTTCATCAATTACTAATTTTCCTTTATCTTTTACATAACCATAAATATTAGAACAACCTAACACTACACCATTATCAATACTCCTTCGCATACCAAATGAAACTCTTTCTGATAATCTTCGCACTTCATCTTGAGCAATAGATGACATCATTGTAAGTCTAAGTTCTGAATCAGGTAATATTGTATTTATATTATCATTTAAGAAATATACTCCAACACCATTTGATAATAATTCTTGAGTATATTTAATACTATCTAATGTACTTCTTGAAAATCTTGAAATTTCTTTAGTTAAAATTAAATCAAACTTGTGCCTTTTTGCATCGTGGGTCATTCTTAAAAATTCTTCTCTTTTTTTAACTGATGTACCGCTAATACCTTCATCAACATATGAACCTACAAACTCCCAGTTAGGAACTTTGCTTATATAATCATTAAAGAAAGATATTTGGGCAGATAAAGAATGTAATTGTTCATCTTTATCAGTTGACACTCTTGCATAAAAACATACTCTTAAATCTAATTCTTGCAAAGGAACACCTTTCATAATATTATTCCTAACTGTATATAAGTCCATAATGCACCTCCTAAGTTAATATTTTATAATTATTTAAATCATTTATATATTCATCATCAATTTTACTTTTTTCTAATTCTAATTTTCCAATTAATTTATTAATACAAAAGTTATACATTCCATCATCTATAACACTTTTTCTTTTTAAATATTCAAATAGTTTGATACTTGTTTCTATTTCAATAATTTTAGATGGAACTTTATTTATATTTTCCATATACTTTGTCCTTTCTTTTAAGTTTATTTTCATGAAAGCTAAAAAAGAACTTAAGGTTTTAAGTTCTACAAAAAATTTGAAAACTAAAATACTTGAGAAGAACAAGATTACTCTAAATCATCATTTAAAATAAATATCCACCAGTAACAACTGGTGGTTTTTTTCCTGCCCTATAAGGGCCGATACGTGGCATGCCATCATCAGATGGCTTTTTTTTGTCTGCCAATCGCCTCTGTCACTCTAGCAACCTTTAAAAGGGTCTTCGTACTCTTTTACACTTTTCTTATATTGTATCATCTCTTCCGTTTCTTGTTCTTTAATATATTTTGCAATAGTTTGCTTATTTAATCCAACTGTACTAACATAATATCCTCTTGCCCAAAATGTTTTTTTGACCATACTTATATTTTAATTTGCATGATTTTCAAATATCATCAATGCACTTTTTCCTTTTAAATATTCCATAAACTGTGATATACTAATCTTGGGTGGAATTTTGATTAACATGTGGATATGATCAATACACGCATGCGCTTCAATTATCTCTACATCTTTATATTCGCATAATCTTCTTAGATAAACACCAATGTCCCTTCTTAATTTCCCATAATTGGCTTTCGTCAATTTTTCTCCCTGTTCTGGACATATTTATCTCCTCCTTTTTACGATCGACTAGACATCATCATTATAGTAGGAGGAGATAAATATGTCCATTACTAAACGCTCGTGCTTTTTTCTTTCACACTAGCATAGCTAGTGGTTTTATTATGTGGCCCTGTGGGTCCACATAATAAAAGACAAGTCATCCATAAAGGACGAGCTTGTCGTGGTACCACCCTGGTTTGTAATATTTCTATTACCTTGAAGTCTTAATGCGACTAACATTATATCCTACTAATATTTCAGATATACAACTCCCAAGCTACCTTCAAATATTCTTCACTAAGAAAGGCTTTCAGTCGGTGACCTTTCATTCCTAATAGCTACTAACTATTTTACTCCTCTTGTTCCTCGTTTTTAAATACGAATAGATTATAACAATAATCTACTGTTTTGTCAAAAATTATATTCCCATTTTTTGCTTTATAATTTTTCTTATTTCATCTGAAATATAATATGTGTAATACGAACCTTTATCATATACAAATACAAAGAAATCTTCTACATCAGATTCATATGTTGAAAAAATCATTGAGTTTTCATTATTAACTAATTTACTAAAAAACATTTGAGTAAACATATCATCTTTAGTCATTTCTAAAGTTTCTTTAAATTCTTCCATAATATATTTTGCTAATTCTTTTATAGTTTTAATATCATATTCTTTCAATTTTTTTATCAATTATCTTTTTATCAACTTTTTCAAGTGAGGATAACATATCTGTTTTATCATCTTTTTTTATTAAATATTTTTCTAATTTTTTTGTTTCCATATTACCACTCAATCTCCTCTGGATAATCTTCATAATGTAAATCATCTAATGAACAATTCTTTTCTTTACATAGTTTTTCAATATCTATTTTCATTTTTAAGTAATCTTCATAATCACTATAATTATATATAGCACCCATAATATGCATAAATTCTTTTTCTCTTTGTTTTTTTGTCATTTTAGAATAATCAATGGATATAATTTCAAACCATTGTGGAATAAATATACTATCAGTCACTACTGATTCAAGTAATCCTTTTTTTATTTTATTAAATTTTATTTCTGTAAGCATATTTTCTAGAGAATGTAATACTAATGAATAGAAGTAGTTAACCATATTAATATATGGATTATATACATCATTAACTTTTTTATCAACTTTTCTTATAAAATGCTTAATTAAAACCATATCTAAAAATAAATCAGGTAATAAATAATTAAAACAAAAACATATATTTTTATCAGTTATATCT
>JALEZJ010000133.1 GCA_022772985.1 Erysipelotrichaceae bacterium
AACATTCTATTATTGTATTAGGATATTCTACTTTTTCCGTTCTTTTATAATCATAATATAATTGTTCTTCGTATTCTTTTATGTATTTTACTTTAAATTGTTCTGCTACTAAAAACGATTGTAAAGAATCTATTGTATGTAATCTTCTAGAAATATACTCTACATTATCTGTTCCGAATTGTCTTATATTTTGGATATCTTGTTAGTCCTGTTACTTCATCATAAGTTGTTCCCTTTAATTTTGCCTCCCACTCATTTCTACTTCTTACTACAATATAAAATGATCCATTATTCTTTAGTATTCTTTTTATTTCTTTTAAAGTTTGTTTTAATTTATCATTATCTAAATAATGTAATACCAATCTAGCATATATAAAATCAAATTGTTCATCACTATATGGTAATTTTGTAGATACATCTTCCATCTTTAATTCTATTCTGTCTTCTAATCCATATTGTTTTATTATATTTTTAGTAAATTCTAGACCTTCTTCATCAATTGTTGTTGCTATAATATGATTATTAGGATTTTTCTTAGTCATTTCTATCTCTGCTGCTCCAGCTGTACTAATTCCTATTGATAAAATATTGATATCTTTTTCTGTTATTAAGTCTATTCCATGTTTTTCACTCTCGCTTGGTTTGAATACATCTTCAATATTTTTCAATTGATATATTATATCTAAAATGTTTTCTTGTTCATCAACTTTTATATACATATTAAAATTATATCTATTATCTAATAATCCTTTAATATAAGATTGTTTTAAAATCATTATGCAAGACAATTTTTTATCTTTTTGAAGTAATTCATTTATATTTATCCACTCTGATGTATTTTCTTTAAATTCTTGCGTTTTTCCCATATATTTATTTGTTATAAATACATCAAAGTCAAATGTTCTATTAGGATATTCAATTATCATATTACCTTTATATTTCAAATTTGTAATGGTTAACCCTGTTTCTTCTTTCATTTCTCTAATTGCTGCTTCCTTTGATGTTTCTCCTTTTTCTATTTTTCCTCCAGGTATGTCATAATATCCTACTTTTTGGTTTCCTTCTTTATATTTTGTAGCTACTACTTTATCATTTTCTATTAAATAGCATCTTACCGCTTTTCTTATTGGCTTATCCATTTAAAATCTCCTAACTTTTTTATTATTTTATATCATAAATCACATAAAATTCATAGCTTTTTTATGGATATTTATTACAAAATTATTAAATTTGAATTATCCACTTCCATAGTCAATTTTAAATTACAAATCACTATCGGAGTAATATTCTGTTATTGCATTATACAAACAGCTAATCATAAATCTCATCTTCTATACCTCCTGCTTCTTTATATTTTTCTAATAATTCATTTATTTTTTCTCTACTTAAACTATTATAATCACATTTAGGTATATATTTCTTTATAATATTTTCATACTCTGTTAGTCCAAATATGTATATATTTTTACAATTATCATTTTCATTAAAGTAATAATGCAAATTTACTAATTTTTCCATATTGATTAGAGGCATAATTACAGCATAATTATTGTCATCTAACTTTAAATCTCCAAGCCTAAAGTCTGATAATCCTACATCCATATTGACTATGTTCTGCTTTGTAGACTTCCCTTTGCCCTGCATCTACATTTAAGTTTTGGACATTTGAGATATTTTTTATCTGTTTTATAATTGTCTCTTTAAACTCCAAAGTATTTACCTCCTTTACATATTTACTTTTTTTCCTATCCATTCGTTAAATAATAGTGAAATATAACAAGTTGGCAAACTATGTATTTTAGCCTCCTTTAATTTAATAAAATCTTGATCTAGTGCATACATACCAACACCTGTTTTTTCTAATTTTTGCATTGTCTTTTCTGTTGGATGATTAACATTTGAAAGAATAAATGTTTTTGAAGCAAACCAATTATTCACATTTGCTTGTTCTACTACTGTTGTAATATTATTTATTTTCGCTTCAAATGCTTCTAATTTCTTTATTCCATAAATTAATTCAAGACTTTTAGGTTCATAAAAACCATTTTTTCTAACTATTAAATCTGCATCATATAATTTTTCTAATATAGGTAGCAAATCGTTATCTCCTGTTAATCCTAATTGTGTTTTTATTTTCTTACTTGTTATTTTTTTACTATTTATAATATGTTGTAAAACTTTCAAATCATTTGTTTTTAATTTTTCCCTTTTATCATTCCAATTAGCATATGTTTTTTCATTGTATTCTGCAAATACAATGTCTGGAAATCCACTTTCTATATATGGTTCACAGAAAATTGCTAATTTAGTTTCTGTTTTTTTAGTTTCAAATTTATTTGCATAGTATTCAATAAATCTTTTTACTAAATCTAATTATTCCCCTTTTGTCTGTTTACGAGTTTTTAATCCTATCGTGTTATCATTTTGTTCTAAAACACTTATCTTTTGCAATTTTCTCACCTCAACTTTTATTTTTTTTATTATATCACAAGAATTCTAAAAATTGTATAATTTTTAATTATTTGTTTTTATCTTTTTTATAATATTTTGATTTCCATCACTTTCCAGCAATAGACTACCATCTTCATCTGTTCTATAAATAGTAGTATGTAAATTTTTTAATCTATTTAATACTTCTACACTTGGATGTTTATATTGGTTATTTAATCCAACTGAAATAATTGTAATTTCTGGTTTTACTTGATTCAAAAATTTTTCTGTACTGCTCGTATTTGAGCCATGATGTCCTACTTTTAAAACATTTACTTTACTCCATTCTCTTGAATCTTCTACTTCTTTTTCGCTATCTCCCATAAACAAATAACTTTGTTCTAAATAATTCATTTGTATTACTATGGATGAATTATTTATATCTTTTGCCTCATTATCAATAGCCATTACTTCACAATCTGCTAATCCATTTTTGAATTTTTCTCCTATTTCTGGCACTTCATAACTTAAATTTTTTCTTTCCATTGTATCTAAAAATTCTTCTACTTGTTTATCTGTATTTATTGTATCTGGCATATAAACTGTTCCAATATCAAAATTATCTATAATATCATCTAACCCACCAATGTGATCTGCATGCAAATGAGTCGCTATTACTGTATCTATTTCAGAAATCTCTTGAGATTTTATATATTTTACTAAATTATCTCCATCCGAGTCATTACCTCCATCTATTAAAATTGTTTTCCCATTATTCATTATTAATGTACTATCTGCTTGCCCTACATCAAAATAAATAATCTGCAATTTTGATTCATCAACTATATACTCAAAATTTTTATCCGTTACATTTGAAATTAGTGCTAATAGTACAATTAGTAATATCAAAATACTTATACTAGCAATTCTCTTTAATATTTGATTTCGTTTATCTTTCTCCATTTGTTTCTCCCTTTTTTCATTATTATATTGTATTATTTTACTATTTTCAATCTAAATTAGATTTTTTTACAGAAATATTGAAAAATGTTACTTTTGCATGTATAATTATTTCAACATTTTAATCTGAAAGGAGGCTTCTAAATATGAATCTAGATTTATTCAATAACTTAGGCAAAAATATATCTTCAGATAGTTCTAATAATTTTCTAGAAAATTTTATACACGAATTAAAGAACTACTTAAATAAAAATTCTAATCCTATGTTTACTCTTGACCGTTTTGAAAGTGATTTTGCTGTTTTAGAAAATAGAAATACTAAGGAAATGACTGATATTCCTATTTCTAATATCCCATCTAATGCAAAAGAAGGTGATATTCTAAAACTTTCTAATGGTTCTTATGTTATTGATTATGAAGAAACTAGCATTGTTTCTGATAGAATTAGAGATAAGATGGATAATCTAAAAAAATTCAAATAATTTTTTATCTATTATTTTTTCACATTATAAAAGAGCATATTTTCATATACTCTTCTTAACCTATAATTCTACTTTGCAAATTACATCATATTTAAATTTTTCTTTTAACATATAGCCTGTCCTACTTTGATTATTCTTTGTAATATAACTTTTCTTCTCACGACTCCTTTCAAATACAAAGTTCAAACATTTATCATTTTCTAAAATCTCATCTGTACTGCCATTACACAATTTTTTTCTATTCTCTATTACGGCACAATTATAGATGT
>JALEZJ010000176.1 GCA_022772985.1 Erysipelotrichaceae bacterium
ATGATATATCATTTTTTCTCTATCAAATCGAACAAGCACTTCTTCTAAATCAAATCCTAGATTGTCCGTTTTTTCATTCAAAATAACATAAGAAGCAGTATCAATAGGATCTTTTTGATATGCCATTCCAACCGCCCGAATAGAATAAAATTCAGTTGTATCACTTTTCTCATAAATTTTAAAATGCACATGTCCTTGTATTACCGCATCATAAAAATCTACTCTTTTTCCATCAAATAAAGGATCTTTCATAGCAGATACATAACCTCTCATCATAGCACTATCTTCACCATATGTTTTCAAAATATGCTCCATTTGACTAACTTGTTCGAAACTATTGGTATATAAAAATTGTTCATACCCATTTTTCCCAAAAGAAATAGTATTTTGATAAGACCATGTACTTCTCTTATGAAAATCAAATCTTACATCATTTGCAAAATGACACAAAGCTAACTTTTTCCCACCCACTAATAATTCAATAGAATGAGGGAAAAGTTTTATTTCTCCTAGTTGCCTCTCATTTAATTTAGATAATGTCCATAACTGACTTTTCTCTTTTAAAGCATTAAAATAAGAATGAAATGGTTGAACCCCTAAACTACAATATTCTTCACTATTTCCAGCAATAGATTTTACTCCATATTCATCTAATAAATCTAATACTTCCCCAGGATTAGGTCCTACTCCAATATTATCACCTAAAGAATATATTTCATGAATTCCTCTTCTCCTAATATCTTCTAATGCAGATTTAGTTGGTTCTAATAAACCATGCGCATCTGTAAAAATAGCAATTTTTCTACACGTATATTGCTTATTTTGAAAATTATCTTCTTTCATGGAATGCCACCTAGCCCTTCTTTTTTATACCAAACTATTATAGTTTACAATCGTTCATTAAATTTTTTACTCTAAAATTTTTCCTAAAAAAACAGAACTATCATCATCCATTTGCTTCTTTAACATTTAAATTCATCCCTTAACAACATTTTAATATTACTGATAAATCCAAAAACAACAAATCTGAAAACAATATTTTTTTCTACTTGAATTATTTATTAAATATCCAATATTGGTCATATTCTCTTTTTAAAACTTTTCTTTTTTCTACTACTTCTTCATACAACTCTTTATGTTCTTGATAAAATCTTTCAAAAGTATCTGTTAATTCAAAGCATTCTTCCCATGTTTCATGATAATCTTGTAGTCTTTTTTCTAAAATAGGTCGCAATGACGGCTTTAAAAAATTTCTTAATCTTAGCTCTTCACCATCATTCCACAATTTATCAAATTGCACCTTAAATTCATGACCTCCTTGATACACTTTTAGACTATCTGTAACATAATAAATTGTATCGTTCGTTGCATCCATAATATAAGAATGTGTATCATCTTGAAACAAAGTAACTAAATGATTAGTTGAAATAGTTTTTTTAAAAATTGGCCATAGTCTTGGTTGCTTTTTGATTTCTAGTTGTTCATTTTCTAATTCTTCTTGGCTTAACTCTTGTACTTCATCTAGTCTTAACTTTTTCATATCATTTAAGTGAACCACACGATAATCTAATAACATTTCTAAGTTAAAAGAAGAATAGCCACATTCTCTTAATAAATCTTTTAACATAGAATTGATATGTCTACAACATCCTATTCCTAACAAGATATTATTTCCTTCTAAAAAAATACAGTCTTCTGCATATCTAGAATAATAAAACTGATGAGAAAAAGATAAGTATCCTTGTTTATATAAATAACAATATCCTGCAAATAATTTCATTTCATTATCCCAGTCTACACTTTTTATTAGGTAAGATAATTCTTCTAACATTATTTTATAATAAGAATAAGCTTCTATATATTCCTTAGAATTTCTATAATACATATCATATTCATTCCAAAATTTTGTTATCCTTTGACTAGATTTCATTAATTCATATAAAATGCGTGGATGAAAAGAAGGACATTTATCCAAATTTCTTTTATACTCCACTATATTTTTTTGATTAATCTCATATAATTCCTTTAATGAAATTCCATATAAATCTTGTAACTTTTCTTCTTTCATCTATACCAAAAACTCCCTACTATTTTTTATTAATCACTTTGTAATTCAAAGATAGCATCCCTTAATTCCATTGCTCTTTCAAAATCTAACTCTTGAGCTGCTTTTTTCATTTCACGTTCTAATTCATCAATCATGCTAGCTTTTTCTTGTCTACTCATCTTTTTATTAGGCTTTTCTTCTACTTCTTCTTCGTTACTAATTACTTCTCTAATTTCTTTGATAATCGTTTTAGGAACTATTCCATGTACTTGGTTATATTCTTCTTGAATTTTTCTTCTTCTTTCTGTTTCTTGAATTGCTTCCTTCATACTATCACTCATGGTATCTGCATACATCAAAACTCGTCCATTACTATTTCTAGCACATCTTCCAATCGTTTGAATTAAACTCCTAGTACTTCTAAGGAAACCTTGTTTATCAGCGTCCATAATAGCAATTAAACTAACTTCTGGAATATCAATTCCTTCTCTAAGAAGATTAATTCCAACTACCACATCATACTTACCAACTCTAAGATCATGAATAATTTGCATTCTTTGTAGGGTTTTAACCTCACTATGAAGGTATGCTACTTTAATATCCATATTCTTTAAATAATTAGTTAATTCTTCTGCCATACGAATCGTTAAGGTCGTAATTAGTACTCTTTCATTTTTAGCAATTCTATCATCAATTTCTTCGATTAAATTATCAATTTGATTTTTCGTACTTCGAACTTCAATTAATGGATCTAATAAACCTGTTGGTCTAATAATTTGCTCCACTACTTTTCCTTTGACTAAATCCATCTCATAATCTCCAGGAGTTGCAGATATATAAATAACTTGATTCATTTTATTTTCAAATTCTTCAAATTTTAATGGACGGTTATCCAAAGCACTAGGTAGTCGAAATCCATAATCTACTAAATTCATCTTTCTAGCTCTATCTCCATTGTACATTCCTCTTACTTGGGGAATGGTGACATGTGACTCATCAATTACTAATAGAAAATCTTTAGGAAAGAAGTCAATTAAACAAGTAGGAGTCTCTCCTTCTTCTCTTAGGGCAATATGTCTAGAATAATTTTCAATTCCATGGCAAAAACCAGTTTCTTCTAACATTTCCATATCATAATTACAACGTTCCCGAATTCTTTGTTCTTCAATCAATTTCCCTTTTTCCCTAAAATACTGACATCTCTCCTCACACTCAGTACGTATTCTTTCAATAGAAATCTTTAATTTATCATCGTTTGTAACAAAGTGACTAGCTGGAAAAATGGATACTGATTTCTTATTTTTTAAAACATGACCAGTAACGGTATCAAATTCACTAATTCGATCAATCGTATTCCCAAAGAATTCAATCATAATTCCACTCTTTCTCTCATAACTAGGAATAATTTCAATAACATCCCCTCTAGAACGAAATGTCCCTCTCTTTAAATCCATATCATTTCTTTCATATAACATGTCTACTAGTTTTTTTAATACTTCTTCTTTGGAAATTTCATCATCTACATTAACGGTTAACATTTTACTTTTGTAGTCATCTACTTCTCCAATACCATAAATACAAGAAACACTTGCAACTACAATCACATCATTTCTAGATAATAATCCAGATGTTGCACTATGCCTTAATTCATCAATTTCATCATTAATAGAAGAATCTTTCTCAATATAAGTATCAGTGGATGGAACATAGGCTTCTGGTTGATAATAATCGTAGTATGATACGAAATACTCAACCCTATTATCAGGAAATAATTCTTTAAACTCAGAGTAAAGTTGACCAGCCAAAGTCTTATTATGAGCAAGAACTAACGTTGGTTTATTTACTTCTTTTATTACATTAGCGATTGTGAATGTCTTCCCAGTACCCGTAGCACCTAGTAAAACCTGATGTTTCTTACCAGTATGAATCCCTTCTACTAATTCCTTTATAGCCTGTGGTTGGTCTCCATTAGGCTTATATTTTGAATTTAATTGAAACATGTTTATCCCCTCCAAACTATACACTATCAATCACAAAAATCGTATTTGAATTCGTAAAAAAAATATAATTTTTTTACATAGCCACTAAATAATAGAGATAACTCATAACAAATATATAATATTTTTGAGAAATAATTATAATATTTCTACGAATTATCTCCTTATCAAATTGACTCATATCATATTCATCAATCACTATAGAACCATTAAAAAAATACTCTCTTATCCATTTTTCATTTTTTCCTTACTAATTTTTTTACAGAATCATTTTCCTTTTTATCTTTATTTTCATCACCAGAAAGTAACCTTTTCTTATGCTTCATATAAGTAACTGTAGGATTACTAAGTGATAATTCCTGTTTAAATTTTCGATAAAAACTAGAATCTTTTTCTATCATATGATATTCACCTCTCTATTTATAATTTATCTCATATGAATCAGCATATAAAGACATAAATTTACATCTATCCCTATACCAGCTTTTTATTTTTCATAAACATCTAAAATTCAGAACCAAATTATTTTTCACATATTTCATTATTATTTACAGAAATAATTACATCTAATATCCCCATAATAATTTTTTTCAATAAATTTTTCAAATTATCTAATTCTCTTAGTATTTTTACCCTGATTATTCAAATTATTTCTACTATGTTCCTTTAAAATTATCCGAACCCTAGATAACAATTCCGTATCTTTTTCTAATTTAAAAAATCTAGATGTAATATCATCATAAATAATATCAAAAGTAGAATTCAACTTTATAGCAATCTGAGAAAT
>JALEZJ010000001.1 GCA_022772985.1 Erysipelotrichaceae bacterium
ATAATGATAGACCAAATACTTAGGATAAAAATAGGAAAAGAGAAAGCAGAAGAAATTAAGCAAAATATAAAAAAGGGTAAAGGAGGAAAAAGAAAAATGATGACAGTATTTGAAACAATCGAACAAGATAATAAAAGAATATTTAACAATGGAAAAAAGAAAAGAAATTTAGAAATTATAAAAAATATGCTAAAAGAAAATTTACCAATAGACTTAATATCAAAAATAACAGGAATATCACAACAAGAAATAAACAAAATGAAATAGGAATACCATTGTTTTCTAATACGAAGAGAAAAAAATAACAAATTTATCTTTTTTTGATTTCATAATGAAATTTTTGAAAATAAATGTTATAATATCAATCAATAAGAGAAAAATAAATTGTGGAATCGGCAACTTCACAATTAGAAAGGTGGCAATAATGACAACAGAAGAATTAGAAATATTAACAAAACAAGGCGAAGGATATACTTTAGAATTTAAAGAGAATTTAGGGAAAAAGTTTGCAATTGAAGTAGTCGCGTTTGCTAATAGTATGGGTGGAAAAATATTAATAGGTGTAAATGATGACGGAAATATCATTGGCACAGATACATCTAATAATCAAAGAGCAAATATACAAAACCAAATAAGTCAAATAGAGCCAAGAATAAATGTAAAAATTGAAGTAGTAGATAATGTTATTGTTGTAAATGTACCAGAGGGAGATGATAAACCTTATTCTTCAAGTGATGGGTATTATTTAAGAGCTGGTGCTATGTGTCAAAAGATGAATAGAAATGAAATCAGAGAATATTTAGAAGATGGTGGAAAAATACAATTTGATCGAATGATAAATAAAAAAGCAAAATATCCAGAAGACTTTAATGAAAATGCATATAAAAATTTTCTAAAATTATCTAATACAAGCGAAACAATAGAAGGAGAAGAATTATTGATAAATTTGAATTGTTTGGAAAAAGTAAATAATAAATATATGTTTACAAATGCAGGGGTTATTTTCTTTACAAAAAATCCTACAAAATTTTTAATTCAAAATTATATAACTTGTATTGCTTTTAAAGGCACAAATAGAGTTTATATTTTAGATACATTAGATTGTAATAAAGACATTATAACTAATATTGAAGATGCATTAGCATTTGCTAAAAAACATATAAATTTAACATACTTAATAAATGCAGAGGTTATGAGAGAACAAGGAAATGCCACAAGAAAAGAAGTATTAGAAATTCCCGAAGATGTATTGAAAGAAGCTATTATAAATCGGTATATGTCATCGTCAGTATTTTGAAGAAGGTGCAAGAGTAATGGTAGAAATTTACGATGATAGAGTTTCGATAGTTAGTCCTGGTGGAGTTCCAAAAGGAATTACAAAAGAAAACTTTGGAAAAAGAAGTATTGCACGAAATCCTATAATAGCAGATTTATTAAGAAGAGCACATTATATAGAAAAAGCTGGTACAGGTATAGGAAGAATGAGAGAACTAATGGAAGATGCAGGATTAAAAGAGCCTGAATTTCAATATGATGATTTCTTTGAAGTGAGCTTTTTAAGACCATCATATTATGACAATAATTATGGAACCTATGATTTATCTAAAAAGGATAATGAAAAAATTACAAAGTTAAATAATACACAAACACAAATAATTAATTTGATAAGAGATAATCCTAGTATTACCCAAAGGGAAATGTCTGAAATAATAGGTATGGCTTTGCCAACTATTAGAAAAAATGTTCAAATTCTAAAAAATAAGGGAATTTTAATAAGAGAAGGTGCAACAAAAAAAGGTATATGGATTATAAAATAAAATTTCTTGTATACTTTTCTTGTATACTTTAAGGATACAAGAAAGTATATCAGAAAATTTAAAAATAACATTAGATTTATAAAAAAATCTAGTGTTATTTTTTTACGGAAATTTTTTATCTACAACTTTAAGATATAAACTTATAATACTTTAACTTAAAAATCGAAACAAAGGCATTATGGTGCGAAAGAATTTATGAGGAAGACCAACTATTAAATGTCAATAGTTTTTTTAAAAAAATAAAAAAATTTTTGAGATGATTTTTGGTATGACAAAAAGACTTTAATATAAATACTAAAGTTATGTTAACTCGATATAGAACATTGAAAATTAGAAATTATGTATATTATGAAAATTTTGAAGGTCGATAATCTCTATTTTCCTTTAAGACATGAAAAATAATGCCAAGTAGTTTTCGCTCTACTCCAGCTAATGCAACATAATGATGTTTTCCCTCTGCACGTTTTTTAACATAGTAATCGTGTAGCACAGGGTCATTATTGGATGCAATAAATGCCGCCTGATAGATGGCATGTCTTAAGTAAGGAGAACCTCTTTTAGAAGTTTTCTCATCAGTAGATTTTTTGTTGCCAGATTGATTTTCGGACGGATCAATGCCAGCAAAGGCTGTTAATTTACTTGGAGTACTGAAATTGTTTATATTTCCAATTTCAGCCAAAATAACAGGTGCAATTGTTTTACCAATACCAGGTATACTTTCTAAATGGCTATCAAGTTTTGAATAAAGGTCTTTAATTTTAAGATTTAATTCATCAACTTGATTTTCAAGAAAAATAATCTGATTTATAAGTTGCTTAATCTCAAAAGAGCAAGCATCTCCAGTAAATTTAATGCCAAAAGAATTTTTTGCTAATTCTTTTACTTTGCGAACAGTATCTGTTCCATGCCTTCCTCTAGAAGCTTTTTTTAGAAGATTAGCAAGTTTTCTAGTATTAAAATTTGCAACTTCACTTGGAGTTGGGCAATTAAGTAAAATTTGCTTAGAAGCATCACCAAAAGTATCAGAAAAAACATCTGAATATTCAGGAAACACTTTATTAAGGATGCCTTTTATTTGAATTTTTGCTTTAGAAATATTATCAACAAGATTGCTCCTATATCTAGTCAAATTTTTTAAAGCAAGTAAATCATCATTAGGTAAACAAGTTTGCTCAATGCCATTGAACCTAAGAAAATCAGCTATAATAATCGAATCAATAACATCATTCTTCTGTTTGCGATTAGAATATGCACCTCTAAAAGACTTGATTTGATACGGATTAAAGACAGAAACATTAAAATCCTTATCAGTAAGTGCTGAAAATAGAGAAAGCCAATAATCTCCTGTTGCTTCCATAGCACAATAAATTTGAGATGGGTCATACTCACTAATAGATTCAATCAACTTTTGTAAGCCTTCATTAGAATTAGTGAATTTAATAGCTTTAACTAAAATAGAGCCATCTTCACCAATTAAAGAAGCGACATGATTAACCTTTGCAATATCAATACCTAAATAAAACATAATATATACACACTTTCTAATTTTTGTTAGAGGAAATCCCTCAATTTCTTTACACAAATATAACCTAGCGACAAATCAAAGTCATTATTAAAAAATAATACTTATCCAACTTATTAATATCTGAATGTAAAGTAGAGGCTTTAGTCTTTCTAAAGAGCCTGACGCTCAAGGAGGCTGCTAAAACCACTCTAACAATTACAATAATTTTACCATAAACTGGTTTTAAATTAAAGATTATGAGTTATGAAAAAACTCATAGGAAAAATAAAAATAAATAATGTTAAGTTAAATTTCTTAACCTAACATTATTATACTAGGAGGATAAATAATTATGGAATTACCAAAAGATTATGAAGAAACAGTAGGAATTACAGGAGATTATGAAACATTAGAAGCAGGAGGATATATTTGCAAAATAATTAATGCTAAAGAAGAGATAAG
>JALEZJ010000007.1 GCA_022772985.1 Erysipelotrichaceae bacterium
AATAGAAGCTGGTAAGATGGAGATTGTAGAAGTTGAGTATTCTCCTAGGGAAATATTAGATAATATAACAAAATTAATTCGGCCTAGAATAGGGGAAAAACCAATTGAATTAAAAGCTCATTTTAGTCCTGATCTTCCAGCGGTATTATATGGAGATATGGGAAAGGTACGAGAAGTTATTACTAATTTACTTACGAATGCTGTAAAATATACAGAAAAAGGAATTATTGATTTTGAGGTTAGTTGTATTAATGAAAAAGGGATTAGTAAGTTAGTCATTTCTGTAGAAGATACCGGTAGAGGTATTAAACCTGAGAAAATTGATAAATTATTTACTAAATTTCAAAGATTAGAAGAAGATCGAAATACTACTTTAGAAGGAACTGGATTAGGACTTGCCATTACTAAAAATTTAGTAGAGATGATGGGTGGTAAGATTGTTGTTCAATCGAAATATGGAAGTGGATCTAAATTTACGGTTTATTTAAAACAGAAAATTGTAAAAATGGAGTCTGAAAAAGTAGAAGTACAAGATAAGGAAAATACTGAATTAGTGGATTACTCAGATAAAAAGATTTTGGTAGTAGATGATAATATGCTAAATATTAAAGTAGCAACGAGACTTTTAAAAAATTATAAAATTGTACCTGATACGGTTTTGAGTGGGGAAGAGTGTATTGAAAAATTAAAAGAGAAGAAGTATGATTTAATTTTAATGGATGATATGATGCCAAAATTAAGTGGGGGAGAAACTTTAAAGAAATTAAAAGAAGATATTCATTTTGATATACCTGTAGTTGTTTTAACTGCTAATGCTATTTCTGGAATGAGAGAAAAATATTTAAGTGCTGGATTTACGGATTATTTGGCAAAACCGATTGATAAGTTAGAACTTGATCGAGTTTTAAAAGAAAATTTACATAAAAGATGAGTTAATAAAAGTTATTATTATAATGATTCATTGTTTATAGTGAATTTTTTTTCTTTGATATAAAGTAACTTTTAGTAAATTGGAATTCATTTAGAGAAGATTATTTATCATTTTTTATAGGATTATAAGATTTTAATTATGTATTATTAAAATAAGATGTCAAAAGCTAATTTTTTTGGTATAATGTATGTAAAGATTAAAGGGGAAGATGAAGTTGATTGGAAAGAAAGCAAGTGTTGATTTATTAGCCATTATAGAGTGGTTTAATCCTTTCACAAATTCTCTAGAATTATTAAGAATAGTAAAGTGAAATATGTTTTTTTAGGTGGATGTAATGTATCTAGGTATCAAAGAAGTTATTATAGGAACATCAGTAGGGAGAGTAATTGTTAATTCTGTGAAATATTTTTTTCACAAAAAATGAACCTATTATATGATGTACAGGTGTTTGAGCTTCATTCTTTGATGGATACCAATTTTTTAAAAAAGTAGTTATAAATAGGGGCTTTTTGTTTAAGGATATTAATTATTGGAATATTAATCATATTGATTATATTTGAAGATATGTTTAAATAAAGATTGTTTAAAAAATGAAAGAGGGGTTTTTATGGATTATCATTATAATAAAAGATTAGAGTATTTACTTAGTAATTGTCCTGAGGATGTTTTATCAAAATATGGAGTTGTGCTTCGTAAATTGTTTCATCCTATTTATCGAAGATTGATTTCGTTGTCTACTAAAAATAAATGGGTTATTGAGAAAAAAGCGATTGTTCCTAGGGAAAATAAAGTTATTTTTGCAGGTACTCATGGATTTCGGGATGATATTGCTCTTACTATAAAAACAATTGGAACACATGCTTATTTGTTATATGGAAGTATTCCTGATTTTTATTATTCTATGGATGGTTATGCTTTATGGTTGAATGGAACTATTATTGTTGATCGAAAAGATAAGATGAGTAGAGCAGCTGTTAAGACTAAAATGGAGCGAGCTATTGATTTGGGAAGTCATAATTTAATGTATCCAGAGGGAGTATGGAATAAGTCTCCCAATTTACTTGTTTTAAAGTTATATCCTGGAATTTATGATGTTGCTTCTAAAAAGGGAATCATGGTTCTTCCAGTTGCTACTATTTTAGAAGATCAAGTGGCATATTCTAAAGCTGGAGAAGCTTATGATATGACAAAGTTAGATCGTTTTGATTACATTGATATTTTCCATAGAATGAGAGAAACTATTTTAAAAATGATAGATTTAATGATTTATAAAGATC
This sequence comes from Erysipelotrichaceae bacterium, assembly GCA_022772985.1. Classification (GTDB taxonomy): domain Bacteria; phylum Bacillota_I; class Bacilli_A; order RF39; family UBA660; genus RUG11198. The sequence continues at coordinate 2,209 of JALEZJ010000007.1, forward strand.
AAGATATATTTCAACTTAAATATGAGTTAGAGAAGTTACTACAGAGTTTTCCAGTACGTTCTTTAGATTTTTATGATCAAAAAACTTTAGAGATTAGGAGTCATTTTTATCAAAATCAATTGAGAAATCTATATCAGATTTATGCTCAAAAGTTATCTGTAGAAGATAATTTTTCTCAAGAATATATGTATGATATAGAAAGTATCATTAGCATTCGTAAAAGAGTTCTTTCTTTATTAAAAGAGGTTAGTTTTATAGAAAGAAAAGTTTCTTTAGAAAAACTAAGAGATAAAATGGCTAGTTTAAAAATGGAATTAATGGAAGAGCATAGTTATGCGAAAAGAAGTGATTTTTCTAATTATCAGCCAATATCTGATTATTGGAGACAATATGTTGAAGAATTAATTCAGACGGCTAATGGTTTATATGATTATGACATTGAAGATAGAGCAGAATTTGTAGATTGTAATGAAACTTCTTTGGAAGAGGCATTTGAACCTATTACTAGAATTAAGAAAAATGTTGCTAGTAAATCTAAAAAATTGGTGTTAATCACGAAAAAATAATATTAGGAAAAGAATTTTATAGATTCTTTCTTTTGGTTGTGATACAATGAAGTAAATTCTAGAAAGAAGTGGTGTTTATGAATGAATTACAATTACCTATTTGCTCTTTTGTTTTTTCATTATTGTTAATTATTGTTTATTTTTCTAAGAAAAGATTAAATTTATTAGAAAATCATATTTATGCCTTAATGTTGATTTGTGGATTGGCTGATAGTTTGATTGTTTCTTTAGAAAGAATTATTGTTGTAGATGGTGTGTTAGAGCATGTTAGTACATTAGAAGCTTTTATTTTACAAATTACTAATAAGTTAGATTTTGGAATTTTGATAGGATTTGTTACGGGATTGTTTTTATATACATTATTAATTACTTTTAAAATCTCTAAAGAAAAGTTTGATAAAATACTAAAAGTAGTTGTTGGAATTGACCTTATTACTTATCTTTTAATTTGTATTTTAAATATTAATTTAATATGTGATCGGGGGATTATTAGTGTTAATGGTAGTGCAGTTTTTCCTACTTATATTCTTTGTGGTATTTATTTATTATTATCTGTTTTGATTACTATTTTTCAATTTAGGAAGATTACTAAGCGACATATTCCTATTCTTAGTGTTATTGGATTGTTGATTGCTTTATTGTTTATTTATCAAAAAAATCCTTATATTATGGTGAATTCTATCGTTATTACTTTTGTTAATTATTTGATGTATTTTACGATTGAGAATCCAGATTTAAAAATGTTAAATGAGTTAGAACTTGCAAAAAATAATGCAGAAAGAGCGAATGAGGCTAAGACGGATTTTTTATCAAATATGTCTCATGAAATTAGAACACCTTTAAATGCTATTGTTGGTTTTAGTAATTCTATTTTAGAGGATACGAGCTTAGAAGAAGCGAAAACAGAGGCTAAAGATATTATTATGGCAAGTAATAATTTGTTAGAGATTGTGAATGGAATTTTGGATATTAGTAAAATAGAAGCTGGTAAGATGGAGATTGTAGAAGTTGAGTATTCTCCTAGGGAAATATTA
>JALEZJ010000027.1 GCA_022772985.1 Erysipelotrichaceae bacterium
CGACCTCCCGGTTTTCAAGACCGGTCCCTTCAACCAGACTTGGGTATTTCTCCACAGATGGTGCCTAAGGTCGGACTTGAACCGACACGAGGGTTGAATCTCGCAGGATTTTAAGTCCTGTGCGTCTACCTATTTCGCCACTCAGGCATCTAATAAATCATATGCATCATTCGCAATGTCTAGTTCATTATATAACACTTTTCTTTGTTTGACAACCATTTTTTTAAAAAAAATCAAAAAATTTAACATAATCTTCTTTAATTTCCCATAAAAACATGTTTTAAATACAAAAAAAAGAAATTGAAGTTAGAAAAATTCTAAAAAAATAGAATATTCAGTTCTTACTAAAAAGAGTGTCCTTTATAAAAAAATACGAATGATAAACAAAATATAGAATTAGAAATTAAAAATATAATCTGGTTAAATAAGAAAAGTTAAAAGGCCAAAAAGCAAAATAGAAAAAATGTCAAAAAATGTAATTGAAAAAAGCGAAATAATTGACAAAATAATAAAATCGTATATAATTAAAAATAAGAGGTGACCTACCATGATAGAATATGCCAACGAAACCATAATGAAATTATTGAAGCAATATGATATGCTATCTAAAAGTTTAAACTTTACAACAGATTTAAAACAAAAAAATGATATTTGTGACCAAATGACGAAAATTATCCAGAGCGTTTTAGAACAAACAAATTCTATTTATGAAGCAAAATATACAAAAGTTTCAAAACGTTCTGTTTATTTAATGGATGAAGAAAAAACACGATTATTAGAATTAATTAATTTAGTAAATGAAAGAAGAGTATATGTAAATAATCAAATTGTGAATAATAAAGAATTAACTGGAATAAATATTGAAATTGGAAGTATTTTAGGAGAGGATAAATTAGAAGATTATAAATCACAAGTAAAAATAATTGATAAATATAAAAATAATATCAAACTAGAAAGTATCCTAAAAGAAGAAATAAAAAATTTAGATATTAGTATTAAGAAAGCAAATGATAAAATTAATAATAATAAAAATTTAAATAGACAATTAGAGGATAAAATGATTCGAATTTTAGATGATGCATTTAAAAAATTATCCTCATATGAATTAAAAGAAAGAGAAAAAGAAATTGATTTAGCATATACTGAGTTAGGCTATTCTTTAGAAAAAGCGAAAGAAAATGCTAAAATAGCACGACGTGATTGTGCAGAAGACATCATCTTAGAATGTGACAATATGTTAGCATCTATCACATTAGAATATGAAAGATATAAAGAAAAAAAATTAATCTTAAAATTAATTTATTTATATAAAGAGCCAGTCAATACTTATGAAGAAATCCTAAACAAAAGGGAAGAAATAAATAATATCCTGATGAATATTACAAGTAGTGAATTATATTCTATGGTAGGAAATGAATTAAATAAAGAATACGCTACCATAAAACTAGAAGGACAAGATATAGCAACTTTAAAAAGTTTGATGGAAGAACGAGATAATAAAGATCAAACATTAAAAGATATAAACATAGAAAATAATAGTGCCGAATTTAAAGGATTATTAGCAACCTTACTAGAAAATGAAAAACGTTATCAAGAAAAATTAATGATAGAAAAGAAAAAGAAAGAACAAGAAAGATTAGAAAGAGAAAAACAAGAAGAACAGAAAAAATTAGAAGAAATTGCCAGAAGACAAAAAGCTTTAGAAGAAGAACGAAAAAAAGAAATTGAACGTCGTACAAAACAACTTTTAGTAGAAAAAAAGAATCCAGTTTTAATGCCAACTAGGGAAGAAAAGAACAAAGAAGAACCAAAAGAAATTTTTTCAAAGAGAATAGAAACCAAAGATAAAAAAATAGAAACAAAAACGAATTCAATAAACTTCGGTATGAAAACAGAAGTTCCAAGAGAAAGAACAAAGGTACAAGAAGAAAAAACAAGATATAAAGAATCAAAATCAGACCCATTTGAAAATCTTCCATCAAATAAAAAAGATGACTTTTTCTCTCGTGAAATAAGAAATAGTAAAATACTTGATCAAGGAATTCCAGTCATAAAGAATAATAACTTAGATAATAAAGTAGTAACTGCCAAAAAATTGGACGAAAACCCTAAAAAAGTGTTCCCAGATATTCCATTAGAGAAGAAAGAAACAATCTTTCCAGATTTACCTGATACAAACAAAAATAATTCCTTTTTCGACGAAAACGAATTTAATGATTTAAGTAAATACATGGAAAATGACAAAAAAACAAGTTGGTTCTAGAATAAGAAGAGGTGAGATAAAAATGCAAGATTGTGTTAGCAGCAACAAAATAAAAGAAAATAAGTATAAAATACTTAGAATGAGTTTAATCTTAGGATCCGATGAAAATAGAGAAGAAACAATCAATAATTTTGAAGAAGCCGCTAGAGAAATTGATGCGATGAATGATGAAATCTATTTAAAAGACTTAGAAGATAAATTTTATGATACTCTAAAATTAGAAGAAGAAGAAAAAAAGTTAGCAATATTAGTAGATTATATTGGTGGAAGAGTGGAACAAAGAATTTCTTTATTAAGTGATTTTGCCAATATTACAGGATATGACTTATCAAATCTTCCACCTATCAAATATTATGATAAACTAGACGATTATAAAGAAAGATTAAAATATATTAGAGAATACTTAAAAAATACAGAACAAATTAAAATATTAAATCAAGAAATAGAAGAATCAGAAAAAAAATTAAAGGAAGCTTACTTAAAAAAAGCAACATCAGAAGAATGCAATACTAGAAATGAAGAAATTTTATTAAACAAATTTACACATATGATAAAAGATACTGCTTCCTTAAAAGATATTACGGAAGAAAATATTGATACTAAATTAACGGAAATCAGTATATTAGTAAAAGAAAGCAAGAAATCATTAGATATCTTCACCAAATCATTCACAACATTGAGCGGTTCAGGAATTAGTTATGAAGAAGAACAAGAGTATCGATCTTACGTTGATAATGCAAAAGAAATATATTACTCTAATAAAGAACAAGAATATTTACTAAAAATTTATAAGTATCTATTGAGTAAAGAAACTGAGTATAGTCCTATTCTAGAAAAAAGAGAAATGATAAATGATCTATTATATGAAAGATTAACCTTAAGAAAAAAATTGAATATAGAAGAAATCGATTTCTTAGAACCATTATATGAACTATTAGAAAGACAATATAATGATATTCAAATTCAAAAAGATAATATTGAAAATATAGAAATATTAAGTGAAAGTATTAGTAATAAAAAAGAAAAATTAACAGAGTTAGAACAAGATAATCAAAAAGTAGAAATTTTATCCCTATTAAGAGAATTTTGTATGATAGATACGTATTCAGAAGTAGAAATGTCAACTTCAAATACTACCTCTGTAATAGAACAAACAAATGATTTAGAAGAACCAATCGAAACGAACGAAGAAGAGAAGAAACCCGAAAAAGAAAAAGAAGCATCACAAAAAGAACCAGAAATAATTCAAAAAACAGATCCTATTTCATCACAAGAAACAGCAGGTATGCAAGAAAACATTCCAAAAGATAATCAAGTGGTTTCAATTGACAATGCAAATAATATAGATTTAGATTTAATTCATTCTAAGGCAAATAAAGTAATGAAGAGAGTAGGAGAAATGCTTGGAATAAAAACAGAAGAAACAAAAATTGTAAGTGTAAGCAATCCCATTCCAGTAGAAGAAAAAGTGGTACCTAAAAAAGAACCTCAACCAGAAAAAGAAATAAAGCATAATCCGCTACCACTTGAGAATCCATTGTTTAACAACAATTTATCATCAAACAATCTATCAGAAGAACCAGAAGATAGTTTTTGGTTTCCAAGTGATACCCCAGATGCTTTAAATGAATTACCAGATTTAGCAGTATCTAATAATACTTTTTTTGCTAATAACAATATACCAGATTTAAATTTTCCTGATTTAAAACTAGATTTTGGAAATGGTGATTTGGAGGAGACAAAATGAAGTTAGATATCAATAAAATTATTACATTAGGAAATCAAGAAAAATACTTAGTTATCTCACACATTGTAAATAATAATAAAGATTACTATTACATAGCAGAATTAGATGACAATGGCAAAGATATTAAAGATAATTATAAAATTATGGTAGCAACAGAAGAAAATAATAACATCTTTTTAGATGAAGTAGTAGGAGAAACAAATCTAAAAAGTGTTTTACCAATTTTTGTAAAAGATATTATAAATAAATAAGTATCTTGAAAACAAATGAATTAAAACTTTGTAGAAATACTGTAAACCAATGAACGAATTAACAATCTAATAAAGAATAATATCAAAAAAGTGGATATTACTCTTATTTTTTGATATAATTTACTAGAAAAGGCGGGATAAAATGAAAAAAGTTGTTGTACTAGGTGGTGGCACAGGACAATCTACATTATTAAAAGGACTAAAACTATTTCCAATCGATATCAGTGCTGTAGTATCAGTGTGTGATGATGGCCAAAGTACCGGAAGACTTAGAGAAGAATTCAATACTTTTGCTGTTGGTGACATCAGAAAAGTAATTACTTCACTTTCTGAAACAGAACCTTTATTTGAAGAATTATTGAATTATCGATTTAAAACGACAAGTGATCTAAATGGCCACACAGTAGGAAATTTACTACTTACTGCATTATCTAACATTACTGGAAATATGCAAGAAGGAATAGAAACAATTGGAAAAGTATTAAAAATAAAAGGAAAAGTCTTACCATTTACTTTAGAAAGTCCAATACTAATCGGGAAAATGACAGATGGAACCATCATTCGAGGAGAACATAATATTACCCAAAGTGAACAAAAAATCCAAAAAGTATATTATGAAAAAAATGTTAAAGTAAACCCAAACGTATTAAAAGCAATACAAGAAGCAGATCTAATTATATTAAGTATGGGAAGCCTCTACACTAGCGTTATTCCTAATCTATTAAGTAAAGAATTATTAGAAACCATTGACAAAAGTAAAGCAAAAATTATGTATGTTTGCAATATGATGACCCAACCTGGAGAAACTGATGATTTTAAAGCAAGTGATCATGTTAAAGTATTAAATAGTTACCTTGGTAAGAAAAAAATAGAAATAATGATTGCCAATAACGGAGAAATATCTCCTAAAATATTAGAAAAATATTTCGTAGAAGAACAAAAAGATCCTGTTCAATTTGATCCACAAAATCTAAAACAAATACGAATTATTAGTAGCGATTATGTAACAGTATACAATAACGTCATTAGATATAAACCCAATAAACTAGCAGCAGACATTTATAATTATTTACTAGAACAAGAGGATAACTATGTCCTTTACTAGTACCGTAAAAGAAGAAGTTACTAGATTAGAAGAAAATCGTTTAGAAAGTATTGCTGAGCTTTCTTGTATCATCAGAAATAATGCTACTATTGCAAATAATATTATTACCATTACAGTTGAAAATAATGCTGTAGCGAGACAAATTTTTAAATTAATTAAAAATATTTATGACGTAGTACCAGTAATTACCGTAAGAAAAAGATATAATTTTAATAATAACTTAAGTTACATTTTAAAAATAAAATCTAAAGCAAAAATTATCTTAAAAGATTTATCGGTCGAAATAGAAGGAAAATATCAAAATATTCCAAAAGATTACCTAATTAATGATGAAGAATGTTTAAGAGCTTATCTAAGAGGACTTTTTATTGCAACAGGAAGTATTAATGATCCTAAAACATCTAGATATCACTTAGAATTTATTGTCGATAATTTAGAATATGCGAACTACATGATGAATCTTTTAAACAAATTCAATCTAAATAGCAAAGTAATCAAACGTGAAAAAAACTATATGATCTACATCAAAGAAGCTGAAAAAATATCAGACTTTTTACGTGTTATCAATGCCTATCATGCTGTTATGTACTTTGAAGATATCAGAATATATAGAGATCATAAAAATATGACCAATCGCCTCAATAACTGTGAGCAAGCCAATATGGATAAAGTTTTCTTAACAGCAACCAAACAATTAAAAGATATTGAATTATTAAAAAAATATGATCTAATAGATGTAATTGATCCAAAACTAAAAGAAGTAGTAGAGTATCGTGAAAAATACCCAGAAAGTTCTCTGCAAGAATTAAGTGAAATCATGAGTGAGGAATTAGGATATCCAATTACCAAATCAGGATTAAATCACCGTTTTAGAAAACTAAAAGAAATAGTGAGGCGAATAGAGGATAAATAAATTTTAGATAAGAAAATACTTCTTTAGCAATTTTCTCATCTATTTCATCCATACCATAATTAAGAATTTATAGATAAAAAAGAAGTAAAATGGCAAATTTTCAAATCCATCTAGCAGTAGAAAAAAGAGATATAGAAAATATTAGCTCTGATGATTTTATTAAAGATCTATGATATTAAAAAGTAAAGCAATGATAGAACAAGCCTCTAATATCAACTTAGAAGAATATCAACTAGATATCAGAAACAAGATAAAACAAAAAGAAAAGAAAAAATAAGTATTGTTCAAAAGATAAAAATATGCTATACTTAAAACACGAAAGAAAGATAATTAGTATTAAAAATAAAGAAGTAATGATGATAACTAAATCAATAGAGAGTTAGTGGTAGGTGTAAACTAACAAAAGTTACGTTGTGAATTACATATTTTTAGCTAATCGGGCAAAACCGTTATCGAAATAAGTGAATAAAAGGATGGTACCGTGCATAAGCACTCCTTTAAGGTATCATTCTTTTTTTAGGAGGTAATAGAAGTGAAAGAGGAACAAAAGAAAAAAGAGAAGGAAAATCATTATTTTTATATTCCAAAGGATCTAGATATCCAAAAACAAACTAACTATTTTCAAAAAGCAGGAGATCTAGATTCAAACAAACAAGATAACTATTTTCAAAAAGCAGGCGATTTAGAAGAAAATAGGGAAGATACAGAAATACTAGAATCTGCGGGTAATATATTAGTGACACCAGAACAGCTAAATGAAATGCTAAAAGAAGGATATCACATTATAAAAGCTGACAATTGTGGACCTTTCATTTCAGTGCAATTTGAACAAGTAAATACAAGTAGAAAGAGAGGAAGATAAAATGACACTATTTGAAGAACTAAAATGGAGAGGATTAATTAAAGATGTCGCAGGAGAAGATTTAAAAGATAAATTAAATGGAGAACCTATAACATTTTATTGGGGAACAGATCCCACTGCTGATAGTTTGCACATTGGACATTATTCATCTCTAGTAACAGCCAAAAGACTAATGAAGGCAGGACATCACCCAATTCTTTTATGTGGGGGAGCAACTGGAAGAATTGGAGATCCAAGACCTACAAAAGAAAGAGAAATATTAGATTATGCTGTAATAGAAAGTAATATAAAAGGAATTCGAGCCCAAATAGAAAGATTGTTTGATGGAAAAGCGGAATTAGTAGATAATTATGATTGGACAAAAGATTACACCTTTTTAGAGTTCTTAAGAGATATTGGAAAATACATCAACGTAAATTATATGATTAATAAAGATATTATTTCAAGAAGATTAGAAACAGGTATTACTTTTGCTGAGTTTTCTTACACATTACTTCAAGGATATGATTTTCTACACTTATATCAAACTAAAAATTGCATTATGCAAGTAGAAGGATCGGATCAATGGGGAAATATAACAACTGGTATTGAACTAATAAAGAAAAAATTAGGAAAAGAAGCATATGCCTTTACAATGCCATTAATACTAGATGCTAATGGTAATAAATTTGGAAAATCAGAAGGTAACGCCTTATGGCTTGATAAAAACAAAACAACTCCATATCAAATCTATCAATATTTAATAAATGCGGATGATTCAAAAGTGTTAGAATATCTAAAAGTATTTACCTTCTTATCAAAAGAAGAAATAGAAAAAATAATGGAAAAACAAAATGAAAAACCAGAACTAAGAATCGCTCAAAAAACGCTTGCTTATGAAGTAGTAAAAGATATTCATGGGGAAGAAGAAGCAAAAAAAGCCATTGCCATGTCCGAAGCATTATTTATTGAAAAATTTAATGATTTAACAAAAGAAGATATTGAGGCAATCTTTGATAAAAAAATAATTGTATCAGTAGAATCAACTAATTTAATTGATTTAGTAATAGAAGTAGGAGCGGCTAAAAGTAAGCGCGAAGCTAGAGAATTTATAACAGGGGGAGCAATTAAAATAAATGGTGAAAAGATTACTGATCTAGATTATGTTCTAAAAGATACAGATTTTATGGATAATACTTATATCATTATAAAAAGAGGAAAGAAGAATTATTATGTTGGAAAGAAATGTGAAAGTAGGAAAGAAATATAAGCATTTTAAAGGAACTCATCATAAAGTAATTTGCTTGGCTAAAGACTCAGAAACCCTAGAAGAAAAAGTAGTTTATACTCATGAAGAAGATGGAACTATTTGGCTAAGAGATAAAAAGGAATTTCTATCAGAAGTAGATCACCAAAAATATCCAAATATCAATCAAAAATATCGTTTTGAAGAAATCAAGGATTAAAGAAATTTAATTCTTTTTCTTTACTATAAATAGAAAATATGATATTCTTAATAAAGATAGAGGTGAATAAATGAGTGAACCAAATACATTCTATATAGAACAAAATGGAACAAAAATAAAAGCTAACATTTTAACTAATTTTGAAATATATGGAAGTAATTACTGTATCTACACCACATCAGATAAAACAGAAAAAAATTATAATGTTTATTGTGCTAAAATAGTAGGTAACAACTTAGCACAAATTGAAAAAGAAGAAGAATTAAAATTAACAAATAAAATTGTGAAAGAATTAATAAATTCAGTAAAAGAAAGTAAGGAGGAAGTAGAATGAATCATGAAGAAGAAACTTTTACCATGCTAGATGAATTTGGAACTGAAAGGGAAGCTACTATCTTAAATGTAGTAGAAATTAATAATCAAGAATATGTTGTCTATTCAATTAGTAAAAACGAAGAGGAAGAAAGTATCTTTGCCTCAAAAATTATAAAAGATGCATCAGGGAATGAAGATGTTATACCGATCACAGATGAAGAAGAAAAAAGAATCGTTTTTGATGCCATCAGAGATATCATTAACGATTTAGACTAAAAGTAGGGATAATATGAATTTAGTAGAAGAATATAAAAATGCTCCCGACAAAGTAGATTACTTTAATCAACTTTCAGATAACGACAAAAAAATTTTATATCAAAATTTATCTTTTAGTGATCAAAAGAATTTATTATCAAATCTTCCTTTTCAATATATAAAAAAACTTATCGCAACTTATCCAAAATCAGAACAAAAAGACATTTACAAACATTTAAGCAATTCACAACTTCAAGCAATCTATAATACTTCTAATGAAGAAGAGAAAAAAGAATTAGAAGATATGCTAGAAGAAATTCAAATAGATCTAGCATTCCAAGTAGAAGATAGAAGAAATGAAATTAATACATCCACTAACAACATAGCAACATCTCAACAAAACATACAACAAAGCACTGAAAATATAGCACTTGCGAAAGAAAACTTAAAATCTCAAAAAAAAGAATTTAAACAAAATAAAATCGTTATCAAAAAGTTAGAACGAGAAAGAAAAAGAAAACTAGCAAAAGCAATGAAAGCTGGAAAAAAAGCATCTTTAACTAGAAAAAGCAATCAAATTGCCATCATCTCTAAATATCGAAAAAATAAATATTTGCAAAGAGTTCAAGAATTAGAATTGGCAACTCAAGCCATTGATTCACAAAAAATGCAAAACGAAACTACCAAGCAAACAATTTTCAAACTACAAGAAACAATTGAAAAAGAGAACGAAAAAATTGAACAAGAAAAAGCTAAAATAGAAGAAGAAAGAAAAAATATTAATTACAATATTTCTAGTATAGATAAAATAGAAACAAAAATAAAACATCTTTCCCAAACTGAAAAAAAACTTTTAGGAAAAAAATTATATAATCAAAAAGTTTATACAAGAGATACTATCATAGTAAGAAAAAAGCAAAAGAAAAATCAACAACAAACAAATACACAACAACAAACGAATACACAACAACAAACGAATACACAGCAACAAACGAATACACAACAACAAACAAATACACAGCAACAAACAAATACACAGCAACAAACAAATACACAGCAACAAACGAATACACAACAACAAACAAATACACAGCAACAAACAAATACACAGCAACAAACAAATACACAGCAACAAACGAATACACAACAACAAACGAATACACAACAACAAACAAATACACAAGATCAAATAAATAGTATGTTTAATATGGCCAATTTATTATCTGGAATGGGTACAAACTTTTATCAACAACCAAATATGATTAATAATCAACAAAATGGTCCTTTAGCCCAAGCACCAATTACACAGATGACTAGAAATCAAATGATTATTGCTTCTTATAGTATGATGGCATTTTGGAATATGCTATTACAACAACAATTACAAAATCAACAACAACAACAGATAATAGAAACACAAAATGGAAGATCTAGAGGCTTTATAAATTTAGTAAATTTATCTTTACTATTAAGTCTAATGTTATTTATCTTTAGTTTAATTTTATTCTTTATGAAATAAAAGAACTTTTCTAAAATCAATAGAAAGGTTCTTTTCTAACTATAAAAATATAGATAGATAAATTACTAATAAGTATATTAAAATCAAACAATCATAATTACCATACCAAAATACTAGAAAAAAAAGAAGAGTATCAAAATTATACTCTACTATAGAATTCAACAATCAATGCTTCATTAATATCAGCGTTAAGTTCACTTCTCTCAGGTCTTCTTACATAAGTAAGTTCTTTCTTACCTTCATCATAAGATACAAAATCAACTCTCTTAGTAGTTTTTTCTAAAGATTCAGTAACAACTTTAAGATTCTTGTCATCCTCTTTTAAACTAACTACATCACCAATTTTTACTCTGTAAGATGGAATATCTACTTTTTTACCATTAACAGTAACATGTCCATGGTTAACTAATTGTCTTGCACCACGTCTTGTAGTAGCAAATCCAGCACGATAAACTAAATTATCTAATCTACTTTCTAGTAAGAATAGTAAATTCTCACCATGAACTCCTTTCATTTTACCAGATTCATCCACTAATCTCTTAAATTGTTTTTCACTGATTTGATACATAAATCTAACTTTTTGTTTTTCAGTTAATTGAACAGAGTAGTTAGAAGGTTTTCTTTTACGATCAGCACCATGTTGTCCTGGACCATAACTTCTTTTTTTACCTTTAGCAAATTCAACACCACTTTCAAGTACAGAAAAACCAACTCTTCTTGATTGTTTGTTATTTGGGCCTGTATATCTAGCCATTTATTTCATCTCCTTCTGCAAAAGGGGGTATCTTAATTTTTATAGGGTGTTTTTCCTTAACTTTCACTTATGCAGCAACGTAAGCTACTTATATATAACACATTACAAAAATATTGGATACTGCTGCCAAATGCATTAGTATTATATAATTTTTAATGGTAGTAGTCAAGAAATTTCACCAAAAAAGTTACTTAAGACGTATATTTTCCAAAAAACTAATCAAAATCAGTTAAATCATTGTAAACTTTGTAGAAATTTGTAAATATTACTGTTATACTGTAGTTGAGAATAGAAAAGGGAAAAGTCGAAAAGGAAGGAAAGATTTATGAAAACAACAAAAAACTTAATATCAAAAGCAGGAAAATGTCTATTAGTTTTTGGAATTTTATTTTCACAATTGTCTTTTCCATTAAGTGTATTAGCCGATGAAATTTCAAATGAAAAAGAAGGAAATGTAACAGAAACAACAAAAATACAACAACAAACAACGGATATTATAAGTAATGAGACAAATGAAGAAAATAATAAAACAAAAAATAATGAAATAGAAGTTACTAAGGAAGAAGTTCAAACGGAAGAGGAACTACCAGAAGCAAAAGAGGAAGAAATTAACTTTACAGTAGAATTAGAAAGTGATGCTTGTATTATTAGAAATAAATTAAATACTACTATAACTTTAAAAGAATTAAAACAAGTGTTAGAAAATATTGTAAAAGTAACAGATGAAGATGATAATGAAATAGAGGAGACAGAAATACTTCATTCAGGAGATCAAGTTACTATTTTAGATGAAAATCAAACCGAAGTAGAATATTTTCTTGTCATCTTTGGGGATTACGACGATGATGGAATGATAACTGAAGAAGATCAACAAATTTTATTAAATATCTTAAAAACCAATTTAACAGATGAAGAATTAACAGAAATTTTGTCATTTTTAGATTTAAATCAAGATGAAAAGTTTAATATTCTAGATGTTACCTATCCAATATTTACTGAAAATACTTGGGAAAATCAAACCGAAGCAACCGATGAGTTAGAAAATTATTTAAAGGCATCCGAAGAAACAGTGTATGTAGGAGAAGAAATAGAAGTAAATTACATTATAGAAGGCTTCAATATCGATACATTAGCTGGAATAGAAGGTACGCTAAATTATAATAAAGAATTATTAGAACTAACAAACATCAAAGTAAACGGAGTAGAAGAGAATATTCTAGAATTAGATCATGACTATTTTGCTTATTTATTAGAAGATTATAATCAAGATGGAGTTTTAATAACATTAACTTTTAAGGCACTAGCAATTGGAAATCCAAACGTTGAAATAGAAAATATTATGGCATCTATCGGTGGAGCTCAAGCTAAAATAGATTTTGATAAAGCATCAACAATTTTTGAGATAGCAGAGTATGGAAAAGGTGGAGATGAAGAAGAAACAAAAGAGGAAAATCAAATACCACAACCAACTACTCCAAAAACAGAACAAACGAAAGACTCAGAACCTACTACAACTACTACAACAAATTTAACTCCAACACCAGTTGCTACTGTAAAAAAAGTAGCACTATCTAGTGATAATTATATTAAATCTTTAACAATAAAAGGATATAAAATAGATTTTGATAAAAATACTTATGAATATTCAATCAATGTAAAAAATAGTGTATCATCATTAGATTTAGATATTGTATTAAATAGTGACTTAGCAACATATACAGTAGAAGGAAATCAAAATTTCAAAGTGGGAGAAAATACAGTTAATATCATAGTAAAAGCAGAAGATGGAAGCACAAAAACATATTCTATTAAAGTAAATAAAGAAAAAAAAGAAGACAATACAGAGGAAGAAGAACAAGAAGAAAGTAGTTCATCAAAAACCGTAATCATAATTCTAATTATATTAGTAATTATTGGATTAATCTATGTAATCTTTAAAGACGATGAAGAAGATAATAAAGAAAGTAAAAAATAAACTTTCTTTTTTCTTGAGTAAGATATAATTTTTTTAGAAATATTAACCAATAGAATTGACAAATACTATATTTTAAGGTATCATTGTCTTATATGAAAGAGGTGTATTAATATGGATTTTTGTGGAGATTTAAGCCAAGTAATTACTCTACTTAAAAATGTAATAAAATTGATTCAATGGGGAATTCCTATGGTCTTGATTTTGTTTGGAATGATAGATTTAGGTAAAGCAGTAATGGCTGGTAAAGAAGATGAGATGAAAAAAGCACAAAGTACATTAATCAAAAGAGTGATTTATGCAGTTGCAGTATTCTTAGTTGTTACAATTGTTACTTTTGCAATGGGACTTGTTGGATCAACCGATTGGAAGGATTGTTGGAATAACGTAGGAGGTTCAAATACGAATGGAGCCGTTGAAGGATAAAAATCCTTCTTTTTTTGTCATAAAATAAAAACTATAAAAATCTTTAATATAACTTAACAGATATAGAAGTATTCTTCTATAAAAAAGAATAAATTTAACTAAAGTGATACTTTTTGTCAATTTATCAAATAATATGGTATCATTAAATATAGGTGATGAATATTGAAAAAAGTAATATTAGTAGATGGAAATAATTTAATGTTTAGAAGTTATTATGCAACTGCCTATTCAGGAAGTATGATGAAAAATAGCAAAGGATTCCCGACCAATGGCCTATTTGGGTTTGTCAATATGATGAATAAAATTATTCATGAAGAAAATCCAAGTTATATCTTAGTAGCATTTGATATAGGAAAAACATTTAGACATGAACAGTATGAAGATTATAAAGGTGGAAGAGATGAAACACCAAACGAATTAAAAATGCAATTTCCTGTTGCAAAAGAAATATTAACTGCAATGAACATCAAATATTTAGAAGTTCCTGGCTATGAAGCCGATGATATCATTGGAACATTTGCTAAAATGATTGATGAAAATGATGACTATGAAGGATTAATTGTTAGTAGTGATAAAGATTTATTACAATTAATTAGTGATAAAGTAACAGTAAAATTACTAAAGAGTAAAGATTATATCATGATGACTCCGGTTACCTTTAAAGAAACTTATGGAGTAGAACCAGAAAGAATGACTGACTTAAAAGGATTAATGGGAGATGCTTCTGATAATATTCCTGGAGTAAAAGGAATAGGAGAAAAAACTGCTATCAAATTACTATCAGTGTACCAGACTTTAGAAAATTTATATGATCATATTGAAGAATTAAAAGGAGCTACATACAACAAACTAGTAGAGGGAAGAGAAAGTGCATTTAGAAGTAGAGAAATAGCTACTATTTATCGAGAAGTTCCAGTTGACTTAACTCTAGAAGATATCCAATTTAAGTATCAATATACAGATGAATTAATAAATTTATATACTGAATTAGGCTTTCATTCTTTCATAAAAAAAGCAGATATTACCCATAAAGAAGAAAAAATAGAAACTAAAATTTTAAAAGATACAAGTAATTTAAAAATCGAAACAGATGTTGCTATTTATTTAGATATTGATCAAGAAAATTATCATAAAGGATCTATTTTAGGAATTGCTATCTATAATAAAGAAAATAGTTTCTATATTCCATATGAATTTATGAAAGATCTAAGCTATATAAAAGGCAATATCTTAACTTATGATTATAAAAAAGTATATGTTAGTTTAAAAAAGCATAACATAAAAGTACCAAATAGTACTATGGATATTATGATAGCTTGTTATTTACTAAACTACAATGTAAAAGATGACATTGCCTATGTGGCAAGGGATCTAGGATATGATTTAGCTTTTTTTAATAAAAAAGAAAAATTAACTGCGGAAGTTCGTGCCACTAGAAGCATTCAAAAAGCAAAATTTATTTATGAAATAAACGAAAAATTAATAAATGATATGCGACATGAAGGGGTCTTAGACTTATTCTATGATATAGAATTACCATTAAGTGGTGTCTTAGCCAAAATGGAATTAACAGGCATTCGCTGTGATAGCAATATTTTAGATTCCATGGGAATTGAAATAAAAGAAAGAATAGAGCAAGTGAGCCAAAAAATATATGAGGAAAGTGGAGAAGTATTCAATATTAGTAGTCCTAAACAATTAGGAGAAGTTCTATTTGAACATATGGGCTTACCCCACGGTAAAAAGAAAAAAAATGGTTATTCTACTGATGAAGCAACTTTAACAAAATTAAAAGATTTTCCAATTATAGAAAATATTTTAGAATACAGAATGTTAACAAAATTATATAGTACTTATATAGAAGGATTAAAAAATAACATTTTAGAAGATGGAAAAATTCATACGATTTATACGCAAACCTTAACCAGAACAGGTCGCTTATCATCCATTGAACCAAATCTTCAAAATATTCCTGTTAGAAATGAATATGGACGTTTAATTAGAAAAAGTTTCATTCCAGAAGAAAATAGTTTAATATTAAGTAGTGATTATTCCCAAATTGAACTTCGTATTTTTGCTCATCTTGCCAACGAGGAAGAATTAATCCATGCTTTTTCGGATAATAAAGATATCCATAGCAAAACTGCTAGTGATATCTATGGCATCCCAATTGAAGAAGTAACCAGTACGATGAGAAGAAATGCGAAAGCAGTAAACTTTGGCATCATCTATGGTATTAGTAGTTATGGTCTTTCTGGAGATTTAAATATTTCTCCAAAAGAAGCAAAAGAATTCATCAATAAATATTTTGAAACATATCCAGGTATAAAAACATATATGGACGAAACAATTGCCAAAGCTCATACTGATGGCTACGTAAAAACAATCATGAATCGAAAAAGAGTAATCGAAGAACTTAACAATTCTAATTATATGATACGTAGTATGGGGGAACGAATGGCTCTAAATACTCCAATTCAAGGAAGTAGTGCCGATATTTTGAAAAAAGCCATGATAGAAATTGATAAAAAATTTGATAATCTAAAACTAAAAAGTAAAATGTTATTACAAATCCACGATGAATTAGTATTTAATGTATATTTAGATGAATTAGAAACAGTAAAAAACATAGTTCGAGAAATAATGGAACATACAATAAAATTAAATGTTCCTTTAGCAGTAGATATAAATTGTGGAAAAAATTTATATGAAGCAAAATAACTTTTTTGTAGTATAATATATCCACAAAGGAGAAAATAAAATATGAATAATAATCCAATCTATTCAGATGAAAATAATCAACAAGAAATTTTGTTAATAATGGAAAAAATAAAAGAAAGATATCAATTAGAGAAAGAATATCTTATCTATGAATTAGCGACTAAATTATACAAAAATGGAATCAGATCGAATATGTTTACAGAACAATACTATCAAAAAAAAATTAATTTAGATGAAATTGTAAAATATATGATAGAATTAGAACCTAAGAATGATATTTTACTATATGAAATAAAAAGACATCAGCCATCTTCTAAAATAAAAGAAGCTAATATCAACTCACAAAATAATCCGAATGTAATAGAGATTACTTCTTATTTAACTAGAAAAGTAAAAAGAAAAGGAGAGAAGAAATGCCAGAATTACCAGAAGTAGAAACGGTAAAAGAAAGTCTAAAATTACGATTAGTTGGAAGAAAAATATTATCTTCATCCGTATACCATAATAATATAATAGAGTACCCTAGTGTTCAAGATTTCTGTACTAACATAAAAGGACAACAAATTCACGGAATGGATCGATATGGAAAATGGTTAATTTTTGTTTTAGATGATTACTATTTACTATCTCATTTAAGAATGGAAGGGAAATACTTTTTTAAAACCAAACAAGAAGAGAAAAATAAACATGAGCACGTCATTTTTAGCTTAGATGATGGAACAGAATTACGCTATATGGATGTTCGTAAATTTGGTAAAATGCATCTAATAAAAAAAGAGGAGATTAATAAAAAAGGACCCTTCTTAGAAATGGGATTAGAACCATGGGACAAAAAATTAACAGCAACCTATTTAAAAGAAAAATATCAAAAGAAAAAATTACCTATCAAAAGCACTTTATTAGATCAAAGTATCATGGTAGGAATTGGAAATATCTATGCCGATGAAATTTTATTTCTTTCTAAAATTAATCCTTTAAAAAGTGCTAATACACTAACAGAAGAAGAAATAGAAAAAATTATCAAAAATACTCGTCAAGTATTAAAAAAAGCCATTGCCAAAGGCGGAACTACTATTAGAAGTTATACCTCTGTGGATGGCGTTCATGGACTCTTTCAACAAGAATTATATGTTCACAATAAAGTGAATTACCCGTGCCAATATTGTCAAACAACAATTATCAAAATAAAAGTTGGTGGAAGAGGAACGTATTATTGCCCCAATTGCCAAAAATAACATTTCTTTTATTATAACTATTATAACTCGTCTTTAAATCAAAAAAATAAATAAGCAAATTTCTCGCTGATATATGAAATATCATAGATATAAGGCAATCGCATAAAAACTTTACGTAAAGTAGTTAGATGTAAGTAATGACATTGAATATAAGTTTTTCAATATTTTTGAAATCACTTGTGTATCGTGTCATTTTTTGTTTTAAAGTTAATTTTTCACCCATAGATTTA
>JALEZJ010000038.1 GCA_022772985.1 Erysipelotrichaceae bacterium
TTTAGTCCCATATAATAATTATAATCACTAGAAAAATCATCTACGACAACGATATTATCAAATACTCCACTGGCATTTTCTACTTCGGATAACGTGGTAGCAGTAGTATATTCACTATAAGTTAGTGTATAGGTGGTAATAAAAGTCACAATAATTAAGAAAAGAAAAGATGCTATTAATATTTTTGATTTAGTTTGATTGTTTCTTTTTTTGTAACGCATATCTTACTCACCACCACTCGTTTATTCTAGACAAATTATAACATATTTTTTAGATTATGTATATCTGTTTTAGATGAAAAAAATACTTACCTAGAACTTTGTCTAAATAAAGTACTTTTGTGACATAGAGATTTAGTTTTTATATTTTTAAATGTTATCTCTTGATTTTCAAAAGTTTTTTTGATGAATTGGAAAAACTTTTTAATCATTTTATTTATAAAAAAGTATTCTAGTTTTGATGCTAAAATACTTTTTATTTTTATTTTGAAAATTTTCTTATTTTATTTTTCATGGCATAATTTGATACGGCAGTAAAGTTTTCATCATAATGATACTTCTTTTGTCCAAAATCCAACCACATTTCTGACCATGACATACCACTATTTAATAATTCTTTTACAGTTTCATCTTCTAAGGTTTTATTGCCTTCTTGATGATTTAAATCCACACATCCTTCTTCATCATAAAGTTTACTTTGTAGGTCACATTCTAATTTATCACAGTGATAAGCAAAATCTGCTTCTTTTGTTTTTCTTTCATCAAACTCTAATATTAGTTCTTTTATTTGATTTCCGTCTAGTAGACCTTCTAATATTTCTGTTACAGCCTGATGCCCAATTATCTTCTTTTCTTCTTTGGAAATTTGAAATTGAGTTAAGTCACCAATCTTTGTTTCCTCTAATTCGTGAACCGCTAACATAAAGACTACTTTCATAATATCAACATCATAGGCATATTCTGATTTCATAGCAATGGCAAGCATTTGTACACTATAAATATGTTCAGCAACACTTTCTAATCTTTCTCTTTCTACATGCCAATCTTTCCATCCAGTTCTAATGACATTTTTTAATTTATTACAGATTACATAAAATTTTAAAACATTTTCTTCTTTCTTCATGCTCTTCCCTCTTTCGCGGTATTATTATATTAAAAAATTCTGTTTCTGTCAATTCTTTTTATTTATTCTATCTATTTTAAAAATATCTTTATCAGTATTTTTGTAAAAAAGAAGATTAAGATGGATTCGTACTAAATTGTAAAGTGAAGGCTAAGTCTCCAACAGAAGCATTATTTTCACAATCGACATCTTGACCTTCTAACCATAGATAAACTCGCATTTTGGTAATTCCTGCTTGTAAGTTGAATAATAATTGATAGGCACCATTTGCAGTTGGAGTGGTAATTTTTGGATTTACAGTAGCGAACTTAGTTGGATAATTATTTGCTTTAGCATTTCCTAGTGTAATATTTTCAGCTTCGGTAATTTCGGAGATGACACCATCATAAGTAAGACGAGCAGCACCTGTTAATGAGGTAGTGATTCCATAAACATCTCTGGCATTTGTTACTCCATTAGGAGTATGGGTATCATAGTTTGGCTCCCAGATATAAACATTATTGACATCACTTGTACGAAGGGCTTGTATACTGGCAAGACTATCCCCTGCGGAAGTATTTCCTTCAATGATAAAGGCAACACGCATCGCATTTTCGGTTCCAGTGCTAGTATCTCCATTATAGGTAATTTTAGACTCGTTTGTTAAGTATAAATCTTTGGCTTCCGTTGTTTTTAGGAAAATATCAAAGACTACAAATTTTCCATCTGAGGTATCTCCATTACTTTCTGTTTCGATACTTTTTTTAGAGGTAATAATATAGTCTCCGTTGTCATTCGATTTTACTTCTCCTAAATACATTTGCATGAATCCTGTTCCATCTAAAGCACCATTCGTTGAAACTGGTTCGATGACACTCGGTAATTGGTTGGTACTACTTGGATAATTGGTAGTATGGGCAGCGATAATTTCATCTTGATTGATTCCTGGTTTCCAATTGGTCCCATCAACAGAGATTTCTAAACTACCTTCCGCTTGTACTTTTACATTTAAGGTATTTACGGATACGACACGATTGGTAGTAAACCAAGCATAGGTTGAAGTCGATAATAGTACTCCGGTTAATAGAAGCAAAAATAATAGATAGGCAATTTTCTTTTTATCAACTTCTTTTTCCTCTTCTTCATAAACATAATATTTTACAATTTTTCTTGTCTTTATTTTTTTTCCCATTTTTCGTACCTCTATTTCTTATCTTTTTCTTGTTCAATATGTTCTTCTCTGATATCCATATGCATTTTAATCTCTCCACCAATTAAGGCATCTACACAATCTGGATCATCTCCTTCTAACCAAACTACTACGGTGTACTTATCAATATCCCCTGGTTTAAAATCTTTTCTTTCTCTTAAAATTGGTAAGGTAGAAGAATAAAATTTTTCAGTTCCCTCTTCCGCCTCTTTGGTAAGAGAATTTTCTTTGGCATAAATCGTTTTTTCACCGTTTAAGAAAATCATAATACGAACGGCTTCATCCACATGACGAATCACATCATCTATGGTACATTCTAGCCAATAATTCATGGTTTCTTTTCCTTCATTTTCTAGATAGAATGTATAAGCAATATAATTTTCACCATTATGAGCACCATCCCCAGCATTATCTACATTTGGGTCAATCCATTTTACAGAGATATTATCCATAAAATCAATTTCACTGGCATATAATTTATTCTTTTTATCTTTTATTTCTTTGTTTTCGTATAAAACAATACCACTTTCTAAGGCAAAGCTAGGATCTAGGGTAATGGTAAATTTTCCACCATTATAAATAATTCCTAAAATAATGTAAGCAAATGAAAAAAGAATTAGAAGGATTAAGACGATAATTCGAGAGATTTTAAAGGTACGTTTTCGTTTTCTTAATTTATCTGCGGTTATGACTACTTTACTCATTTTAACACCTACTACTCTTATATTTAATTTTATTTTAGCATAAATAAACTCTTCTTGCAATTCTAATTGCGATACTTAAAAGTTTATGTTATAATAGTGTAAAATAGAAAGGGAGTGTTATTATGCGATATATAAGGCGTGAAGATAGAATTAGAAAGAAACTATTATTTTGCCTTTCTTGTTTATTCTTCATTTTATCCCTTTCTGTCATTAAGAATACTTATGCCAAATATATTACGAGTGCTGCGGGAGATGCAAATATCGAGATTGCTAGGTGGAAGATTTTAGTTAATAATCAGGATGTAGAAGAAAATAAGGAACTTACGAATGTAATTACTCCCGTATTTGAAGGAAATGACAATATTGCTAGTAACGTGATAGCGCCTACGGCTGAAGGGTACTTTGATATTTTAATTGATGCTAGTAATACGGATGTTTCTTTAAGATATGAGATTACAACTAGTGATAATAGCGAAAGTGCCGTTACTGATTTAGAAATATCAGGATACGCGATTGATGATGGAGAAAGGCAAGAAATTGTTAGTGAAGATGGTCAAATTAAGATAGAAAATGAGATTTTATATAATGCAGAAGATAAGGATATTAAGTTAAGAGTTTATTTAAAGTGGAATGATGATGATACCGCGGGTGCTGTGATGGATAATGCAGCCGATACGACTGCTACTAAGACAGAAGGAAATATGGCTAAGGTTAATGTTAATCTTAAATTTATCCAAATTCCTAATAGTTAAAAAATTAGAGGGTTAAAAATACTTATTTAGAAATATTCTAAGATATCAAGATAATTCATGGGAGTTATCTTTTTTTACTCTAAAAAAACTCCCCATTTCAGAAAGTTTCACTTTGATATTTTTGATTAATCTTTTAAACAACCAATGGTACTACTAGTACCCCATCTTTGATTGAATGCTATACCTATTCTTTTGATTGCTAAAATAAATGTTATGTTTAACTAAATATTTTTTTTATTTCATAATTTTGTGGTATTTTGTTTCATGATTTTGTGGTATTTTGTTTCATGATTTTGTGATAGCATTTTCCTGCTACTTCATTTTTTTAATAATTTGCAATAGAATACAAACTTTTTATAGTTTTAGATATTTTTTGCATTCGAGTTCATTTTTTATTATTCTTGTTTTTCATCTATTTTTTGAATTAATTCTTCTACTTCACTATCGTCAATTAATTCATTATCATAAGTAATAAAGATATTTACTAAGTCTTTCTTGTGATAATCAAAACCAGAATAAACACTTTCTATTCCTTCTGTTTCTAATAATTCCTCTATCCTATTTTTAAGCAATATTCATAGCATAAATTCTCTATTGTAATTATTCTTTTAGATACTTTCTTTTTAGGATATTTATCAAATGAAACCATAGATGGTAGATTTTGTAACTTCAAATAAAGTAATATTTCTAGTTTTATCAATTTTAAATTTACTATAGTTGGATTGTATGTAATATTAATTTTGTTATCAAACTTATTAATTGTTACTTGACTAGTTCCATTTAAAGACTGCAAATAATTTTTTAGGCCATCCTCTAAATAATTCGCATGATCGATTTGAATGGTTAATTTTTTCATGAATTCCTCCTCTCATAAAGTCTTTATTCTAAAAGAAAGAAGTCTTATTTTGTTTCTGTTAAGACTTCTTTTGAATTTAAAGATTCTGTTGTATATAACTTTTTGTATATTAGACTTGTTTTTAATAATTCTTTATGGGTTCCAGATGCTAATATTTTTCCTTGGTCAATTACATAGATG
>JALEZJ010000097.1 GCA_022772985.1 Erysipelotrichaceae bacterium
CTACCAGTAGCAAGAATTTGATCATTTTTAACTAATTTCCATTTCACATAAGGACTAAGAAGTGTACAATCAATATTTAAATCGACAAGAGCAATATCATACACAATATTATCTTTATTATTTTCTTCATTTCCACCTACAAAAAATTCAATATCAATAACAGATTTTTCTCTAAAATCAACATCCTCATCTGAAATTGGAACTAAATTTAAATGACTAGAATCAAAAGAAGTATCTCCGTAAGCCTCTTCATCAATTCGAAGAATATTAGATAACATAATATTAGAAATTCCTTTTGACTTAACTGCATACGTAAAAGCTAACACAAAAAAGAAAATAACAATCATACCTGTAATCATTAGTTTCCTATTATGTAACCAAAATTTATTAATTTTGTCTATAAAATCAAACTTAGTAATTAAATTAAGATTTTTGCCCCCCCCCGATTAACTTTTAAGTAACTATTTTTCAACCTCATAACTTCTACCTTCTATCATCTTTTATCATAAAAAATATATCATATCTAGTATTTTTTTTCAAGTATCTTTTTTACAAAGTATTTATTATTGTTGTAGTACTATAATGAATGTAAAACATTTTATATATAAAAAGCGATACTTTAAAATAATTATTGATCAAAAAATTTTAAAGAAAGGAGCTATCGTTTATAGCAAGTATATCACAAAACAATAGATATTTACCACATGGATTTAATTCAAAATATGATGTAGCGAAATTATATCAGACTGGAGCTTCTATTTCTTTTGTATGCAGAAGATATAAAATCTATCAATCTCTACTAATGAGATGAAATAAAAAATTTGATTGGTCTAGAGAATTATTATATGATAAAACTTCTATTAGACTTCCTGATGCTTATACAAAATTAGAAATGAATTATAGATTATTTAAGAAGAAATTCTAATATTTTATTATGCAAATTATTAAAGCACTTCTTATTATTTTATTTGTCTATTTGGCAAATTATATTATCTAACAGAGAATATAAATATAAGAAAACTTTTTTATTTGTTTTAGAGACAACAAATTTTTGATAACCTTTTAATTGATTTAAATAGGATTCATCTTGAATATTTTTTAATTTATAGTCAACAATATCAATGTGATCAGAATATTCTAACATTAGATCAATCATTCCGTGATATTCTGTTTCGTTTTCTTCATAAATAAATTCATATTCTTGGTAAATCGTAGCATCTTTTATATTTTTTAAAAGCGGTTGTTTTAAAAAATTTTGAATCATCTTCTTGGTAGAATTGTCTGTTATATTTTCATAATCTGGATTTTTTAAATCAATGGTCTCTAAAGCTTCGTGGACTCTGCTTCCTACTAGCATCAGTTCATATTCTTCTTTCTTGATCAATGATTGTATTTTTTTTGAAAAAGAGGATAGTTTTTTTTCAATATTGTTACAATGTAATTCTTGAACTTCTAATTGTTCTTTCTTTTTGGAGAGTTTCTCTTTATAATTTATCTGATTAATCATGGCATACTCTTTTGTTAGTTTCAAATCTTCTAAAGACTTAGTTTGATATTTAGAACGAATTCGAAACTCTATGGAATCTACCATATTGGCTAAAGAACGATATTTATTTTTAGTAGAATTATCTAATACTGTAATATTAGATTCATCACATCCTTTTTCGTTCATTGGTTTAATTAAGATTATTTTTTCTCTAGCTCGGGTCAATGCTACATAAAAAAGGCGAATCTTTTCACTAATTTCTTCTTTTAAGTATTTTTGTTTTAATAATTCTTTATAAATTGTTTGACCAATTCCTTCTTTAAAATAAGGAACAATGATCCCGTATTCTTTATCGATTAAAAAGCGTTCCTTTAAGTCACTGATATTAAATTCTTTATAAAGACCACTAAAATAGCAAACTGGATATTCTAATCCCTTAGATTTATGAATTGTCATAATTTTTACTGCATCTGCTCCTGTATCCGGGACTTTATATTCCATTTTATAACCCATCTTTAATAATTTTACTAGATACTCAGAAAATGATTTGATATCATAGCCTAATTCTTCTAGATTTAATCCTAATTCTCGTAATTTTGTAAATTTAACGATTCCATTATGAATGTTACCTAATGTTAGATATGACTCATAATAGTGAAATTCTATTATTATTTTATCTAATAATTGATGAATGGTTATATAATCTATTTCATTTGCAAGTTTCCTACATTGCTCATACAATTTACTATCTTTAAAATTGTTATTTCTAAAATAATCAAAAATAGTTTCGTCATTTTCTTGATATAAAAAACTTCTCATGATACTAACAAACAAATATTTGGCTTCTGTATCCCAATTATTTTCATTGATTTTAATAATTAAACGGATTAAATTACTCAATACATGAATATCATCTTCTTCATTCATTTTTTCGTCTTTTAATAAGGTAATTGGAATCTTAAAATAACTAAATACTTTTTTATATAGATCAAAGGTAGTAGCTCTATCCATAATAATAGCAAAATCTTCATATCGAACATTTCTTAATTCTTCACTATCTTTATCAAAAACTTGATAATGATCATTCTTTTTTTTGATAATGTCTTGCGCTATCATAAAAGCTTCTATTTCATCTTTGGTAAAGCCTAGACTTTTATCATAAAGGTATTGATAAATATCCATATCGTTGCTATGATCTACTTTTTCTTTTAAATAATTCCTATTTCCAAAAATCATTTGATGACTTGTTAAATAATCTGCTCCACCAATATCATCATTCATAATTAAAGTAAAAATTGTATTAATGTTATCAAGAACTTCTTTTCTAGAACGGAAATTTTTGTTTAAATCTATCTTTAAATCTTGAATACTACTACTATAAGTATCATATTTATTTTTAAAAATGTAAGGATTGGCATTTCGAAAACGATAGATAGATTGTTTGATATCTCCAACCATATAAACATTATGAGAAGAAATCATAGAAATAAATTCTTCTTGTAAGTCATTTGTATCTTGATACTCATCAATCATAATTTCTTTAAAATAATTTTTTAATTCTTCTCGTACCGTAGAAGATTCTTTTACTACTTGAATTGCTAAGATTGCAATATCATTAAATTCGTAGCTATTATTTTTTCTTTTGTATTCCATGATTCGGTTA
>JALEZJ010000089.1 GCA_022772985.1 Erysipelotrichaceae bacterium
CTTAGAACAAGAAAATAGAAGTTTGATTTATAGATTAAATGAACTATTTCAATTATTAAAGAAATTTTTAAGAAAACTATTACAACGAGGTAATGATTATACTAAAGATGAAACTGCTGAAGTTGTTAAAGATTGTTATGACAATAGTGAATTTGATATGGGAGATGTTGTAAGAATATCTAAAGGAACAACAAAACAAGATGAATTATTTGATTATGTTGAAGCACCTGATTACTATAAAGAACGAGTTAGAGATTATGATGAATATGATTATGATAAAGATGATTTTGATATGAGTAGATAAAAATAAAAAAATACTCTTGATTTTTTTAATTTTTAGAGTGATAAATAGTAAGACAGAATTTGAGATTATAGCCTATTTAAACGCTTATATTTAAATTTTAAGTAAAGGTTTAATCTCTTATCTAGTCTATAAAATAACGAGCCTTAAATGGCATATTTGAAAGGAGAATGGTTATGTTATTAGATAATAATACAGAAAAAGTAATTGATTTAGTTGAAATGTTTGATGATTTAAATGATATTGATACAATCAGTATTTTTAATACCAAAGATATGGAAAACAAATTAAATAAAGTTTTGGAAGTATTAGATCTTTGAATAGAAGATTTATACAGATTTTTTGAAAAACTTGATGATAGTGAAAAAGATGAATTGATGGGAAAAGTTATTAATAACCAATTACAATATTTGAAACAATTTATTACTATTGATAAATATAGAGAGGTTGCTAGACAAGTAGATGAAATAACAGATTATTACACAAGCCAAAAAGAGGATTTTAATAGTGTTATTTCAGAAGGAGATGATATTGCAACAGATTTATTGTATAAAGTAATAGATCATAATGAACGAACTATTGAATTACCTATAAATATTTCATATATTAAAACTTTTTGCGTATCTTCTAACATAAAAAAAGAGCAATTGTACGATTACCTATTGTGGATTGCTCTTAGGTATCTAGCAGTAAGTAGATGTATTAAATGGAAAGAATCAAAAGAAATATATAATAATTCTAAAAATTTAGAAAATTAGGCAGTAAAGTAGTAAATTAGCAGTACCCTAAACTTACCAAACTATTTTTTGTATTTTAGTATATCATTTACATTACAATTTAAAATGTAACAAAATCTAGCAATAACATCTAAATCTACTCTTGAAACTCTATTGTTGTAGTATCTATTAACCAAATCATAACTTAGTGCAACCATATTACTAAGTTTACTCCTACTTATTTTTTTATCATCAATGATTTGTTTAAGGTTTATATCAACTTTTCCATAATCTTTCAGTGTATATATACTATCGTTCATGTTTTCCTCCTTTTTAAGTAATAGTTACTATAGTATTATTATAGATTTGATTTAACAAAAATATTAGTCCACAATAATATATAGTATTTAAATCTAAGTGATTTAATTTTAATTAATTTATACAAAAAAATGAAAACTTGTAGTATTTATTTGAAAAATTTGATATAATGGTTATCGATAGTAGGGAGATGTATATATGATTGAGTTAAAAGATGTCAAAAAAACATATAAAAGTAAAAAAGGAATTTCTACAGAAGCATTAAAAGGAATAAATATTAAGTTTGGCGAAAAAGGATTAACTTTTATATTAGGTAAAAGTGGTAGCGGGAAATCAACACTTTTAAATCTTTTGGGTGGTTTAGATACATATTCAAGTGGTGATATTATAGTAAATGGAAGATCAACAAAACAATTTAAAGAAAAAGATTGGGATGCTTACAGAAATACATATATGGGATTTGTATTTCAGGAATTCAATTTATTAGATAATTATAATATTGAAGATAATATTAAATTGGCATTAGAACTTCAACATAAAAAAAGCTCTAGAGCAGAAATTATAAATGCATTGCAAATGGTTGATTTAGATGATTTGTTAAAAAGAAAACCTAATGAATTATCTGGAGGACAAAAACAAAGAATTGCTATCGCACGTGCATTGATAAAAGATTCAGAAATAATTTTGGCGGATGAACCAACAGGGAACTTGGATAGTGCGACAAGTGAACAAATATTTAATATTTTAAAGAAATTATCAAAAAATAAGCTTGTAGTTGTTGTATCCCATGATGAAGAATCTGCTAAAAAGTATGCTGACAGAATTATAAAAATTTCTGATGGTTTGATTGAAGAAGACAGTAATTCTTCAACTATTAAAGATAATAACGATTTTAAATTAGTTAGTGCTAAATTACCATTTTTATATAGTTTAAAAATGGGATTAGGAAATTTATTTCATAAGAAAATTAGATTGATTTTTTCTACTCTATTAATTGTTTTATGTTTAGTGTGCTTTGGCTCAATGATATCAACATTAAATAGTGATGTAAATGAAGAATATATTAAGACATTTGAAGAAAAAGGGAGCACAGAAGTAAGAATTGTCAAATATGAAGATAATGTTGTATATGAGAAAATTTTTGAAGAAGAAATGAAACATCTTTTTGATATGGATCCCGAATTTTATGACAATTTGTTTCCAAAATCTGTGGATTTAGATGATAAATTTATTTCAGAAGTACAAACAAAAACTAATATGAATTGGTATGGAGAATATATTGTTTATAATAACTTTGAAACATTAAGCTGGTTATACAATTCATCAGTTGGCGATAATGGTATTTTGTATTATTATATAGGTGATGCTCCAATAGGAAAGTATATAAGTTTCATAAAAACAAATAATAATTTAATTAAAGGTTCAAAAATAATTGGTAATATGCCAACAAATGATGATGAAATTATGATTACAAGTTATATAGCAGATCAAATAATTAATAATGGAATTAAAAGTAAAACGGATAAAAATAACAATAAGACAGAAGTCTATAAACCTAATTCATATACTCAAATGATAGATGATAATATTTATATCAATCTTGGGGATATGATGTATGTTAAAGTTGTTGGTATTATTGATTATACAGATTATTTAAATAAATATTCAGATTTAAAAGAAACAAAAGCAGCAACTATGTGGGATATGTCATATAAAAGTGATGAATATAAAAAGCTAGATGAATTATATGGTAATTTAGTAAACGATATTGCTTCATTTCTTGGTAGAGTATATGTTACAAATGAATTTATCAATAAAATAGACCAAACAGAAGAAAATATATCAAATTCTACTTCAAAAATTATATATAATGATAAGGATTTTGTAATCAATGAATTTGGATATATTAATAAAGAACTAGATATATATGTTAATAATGGTACTAAAAAATTATCAAACTTAAATAATGACGAGATTATTATTAATACAACTTTACTAAATATAATAACAGAAAATGATTATTTTAAAAAATTGGAAGAATATATGATTCTAAATGAAACAGATAATACTTCTGAGTTCTTGAAAAAGTATTTAAATGATAATTCTATAATAAATAAAAAAGTTAAAACTAGCATTAAAGAAAATAAAATATATAATGATATAAATAATTTTAATGAATACACAATTGTTGGAGTAATAAATGATAAATCGGAATTTAGTTTAATTTATTATAATAAGGATAATATTAAAGATTTAATTTCAGATAATTTATCAATGAATCATATATTTACACAAGTTAATACAACAGATGAATTAAAAACTATATTAGAATATTACCCAATAAATAATTCAAATATTTTATCTAGTAGTGAATATTCATCAAATTTATTAACTAGTTTAGAAATATCCTATATTTTTAAACTAGCAGGTAGATATGGTACTATATTTTTCTTAGTATTTGCAATAATTATTCTTATGAGTTTTATAAGCAATAGCATTAAATTTAGAAAAAAAGAAATAGGAATTTTAAGAGCTATTGGCTGTCGAAGTATTGATGTTATTAAAATGTTTATTTATGAATGTTTGACACTTATGATAGTATGTTTAGGCATATCATTTGTTATTATTCCTAAAATAACAAATGCAATAAATTCTTTTATTTCATCAACCTTATATTCAAAAATGAATGTTATGAATTTTGGTTTAATTCAAATTTTAGGAGTAACAATGATTATGTTAATAATAGTAATTTTAGCAAGTATTATTCCTATTCGAAGATTAACTAAAATGAAACCAATAGATACAATACTAGATAAATAAGATTTCGAAAATCCAAAAGAAACTTTGTAACTAATGGATTTTCGGAAAACTTATTTGTAAGCCAAATAAGTAACACACTACCAAGTCGGCTTTTAGCCAACTAGGAATAGTGTGCAAAGGGATACCCTTTTGAAACCCAATAAGCAACATATCACAAACTTTCGTAAGTGAATGTTGCCTTTTTTATTTTGTCTTACGACTTCATAAAAAAGAAAGAATACTATCGTCACTTTCACGAGTAAACTCGCAAAACGTGCCACGTATTCTTTAAATAAAAATAACCTAATACCTAATCTAACGAAAAGGTAAAAGGTTATTTTTTATTTGAATTATTTATTGTTTTTTAATAAATTTGCAGTATCTTTTTTAGCATTCCATAC
>JALEZJ010000141.1 GCA_022772985.1 Erysipelotrichaceae bacterium
ACAGGAGGAACTTAAACAACAACTCTTAAGTTTAAGTGCTGATTTACAAGGATTGCTAAAAGAAGAGGTTGTTCAAGATTATGTTACTAAAATGGAGCAGTTTACAAAGTTAAAACAAAAGTATCAACAAAATGAATTGGAAATTGTACAAGAAGAGATAAGAACTTGTAGTCATATTTGGGTTACATCAGAAGTTTATAGAGAATGGGATGGTCATAGGACAGATAAATGTGCATATCATACTTGTATTAAATGTGGATTAGAGGAAAAAGCACGTTGTTGTGATACTAGGTTTGCTACACCATTAGAACTTATTATGCGTTCTATTTTAAGAGAACATTATTATTTACCAGGTAAGAAAACTGATATTCTTTGTGAGGCTAATTTGGCAAAGGGTGTTTATGCAAAGATTAAAGAGGCTCATCCTGATATTAGTGATGAACAAGCTATTGTATATTTAAAACATGCTTTATCTTCTATTCGAACTCATGAGAAAACGGAAGTTGTTAGACATAAGAGAATCAAAAGATTAGGACTTAATCCTAATTTTCATCAGTGGTATTCTAAAGATATTATTTGTGGTGACTAAATCAAATAAATAGAAAAAGGAGAAACTTTTATTAG
The DNA here is from genome assembly GCA_022772985.1 of Erysipelotrichaceae bacterium. Classification (GTDB taxonomy): domain Bacteria; phylum Bacillota_I; class Bacilli_A; order RF39; family UBA660; genus RUG11198. The sequence goes on from JALEZJ010000141.1 coordinate 625, forward strand.
GTTTCTTCTTTATTTATTACTTTATGAGAGATAAGTATTCTTGTTTTAAAATACTTCATAAAAATATAATCTAGGCATATATTTTTCTATGAAAGGGGGATATCATGCTAAAAAAAGAATGGACAGTAGAATGTTATTTTGATGAGAATGGGCCATCTATTCAAGAAGTTGTTCAAAAATATTATTTTTGGTATTATCAGAATTATAGCATGAGGAGTACTGAAAAGCAAGATGGATAATCATTATCAAGTTGGAATTTATCTTAGATTATCAAAAGAGGATGAGCGGTTAGGAGAAAGTGGTTCTATTACCAATCAAAGGGCAATTTTGATGAATTATATAAAGGAGCATCAACTAACTTTTGTAAAAGAATATGTTGATGATGGTGTTAGTGGTACTACTTTTCAACGTTTAGGTTTTAATCAAATGATTCGGGATATAGAAGAACGTAAAATTAATATGATTTTAACTAAGGATACATCTCGGTTAGGAAGAGATCATATTGAGTTTGGTTATTATGTCGAAAAATATTTTCCAGAGAAAAATGTTCGCTACGTTGCTGTTTGTGATAATATTGATACTATTTCTAATAATAATGATATGCTCTTATTTAAAAGTGCTTATAATGATATGTATGTAAAAGATATTTCTAATAAGATCCGGGCTAGTTTAAATATTAAAAAGAGGAATGGGGAATTTGTTGGGGCTTATGCTCCTTATGGTTATCAAAAAAGTACTTATGATAAACATAAATTAGTAATTGATGAAGAAGCTGCTCAAGTTGTAAAAAGAATATTTCAATTATTTATTGAGGGAAATTCTATTAGTAATATTGCTTTTATTTTAACTAAGGATAAAATAGAAATACCAAGTATTTATCAAAAAATGAATCGTGGTTTAAAATCTAATTTATTTGGAATTTGGACTTCTAGAACTATTACAGATATATTAACTAATCCTACTTATCAAGGTGATTTAACGCAAGGTAGGTGTAAAAAAGTAAATTATAAATCTAAAAAAAGAATTCATACGAAAGAAAAAGATTGGATTATTTGTAAAAATGCTTGTCCTGCTATTATTTCTAGAGAAATGTTTTCTTTAGCAAAAACTTTATATTCTTCTAATAAAAATCGTGCTATGAAATCTAAAAAGGGACCTTTGCTATTACAAGGATTAGTTTATTGTAAGGAATGTAATCATACAATTGGTTTTCGTACTGTTCTTTCTTATAATAAGCAACAAGAAGAACAGAAAAAAATTTATGGTAATTGTAATTATTATTTAAAAAAGAGAAAATATTATAGTTGTACTCCACATAGTATTTCTTATTTGGAGTTAGAAAAGATAGTTTTAAATATTATAGATCAGATTTCTTTGAATTTAGATAAAAATCTTATTTTTTTAGAATTTCAAAAAAAAGAACAGGAATATTGTTTTTCTAATAATTTATTAAAAGAGATGAATAAATTACAAAAAGATTTAGAATTAGAGATGAAAAAAAGAAATAACTTATATGAAGATAAATTAAGTGAATTTATTACAGAGGAACAATATCTCCAAGTAAAACAACATATTCAGAAAAAAATAAATCAAATTCAAGAAAAACTTGTAAAAATGAGAGAAGAAGAACAAAGACAAAAGAAGTTGAATAAAAATAGAGAACTTTCTTCCATATTAGATCAATATTTAAAAGATAGAAGTTTTTTATTTGAGATTATTAAAAAAATTACTATTAGTGAGACTGGCAAAATAGATATTTATTTTAAGATAAAATCTCCTTCTATACTATAAGTATGATTCTCTAGAAATAATTAAAGACATATTATTATCCTTGATTTTCTTGCTTTAGAAGAAAAAGATTAAAAAAATAGTATTTTTCTTTTTAAAAAAATGTAGCGTTTGTGGGTATCAGTTGTAACACCATCCTTAAATAAAAGTTTTAAATTTCAAAGTGATTGGCCATATAATAATTCTCAAGTGTATTTGTTAAATTCTATTTTAGAGGATTTACTAGAAGATGAGGATCTAGAATTTAAGGCTAAGGGTGATGGCTACTATTTTGCTTCTTCTGTTCATTATCCAAATAATAAATCGTTAGTAGCACAAAAAGTTTATGTGGATAAGGATGCAAATATTACAAAGGTAGAAGTAGTAGATAAGGAAGATAATGTTCAAATTGTAATGGAATTTAAAAAGCAGGAATATAATAAGAAATTTGATAAAAATTATTTTGAATTGAGTGAATTTTTAAAAATAAGTAATAAAAGTGATAAGGAAAAGACAAATACTTCTCTAGACTCTAATTTAGATTCAAACAATAATCAACAACAAAATACTGATAATGATGATACAGATAGTTCTTCTAATGATAATACAAATAATAATACAAATAATAATACAAATAATGCTACTGAGAATGACTCTAATCAAATGTCTGAGGAAAATAATGGAACTAATAAAACAACTGATGAAGATGGCAAAACGGAACAAACGGTTACGATTGATGATGTCATTTATCCAATGTATTTACCAAATAATACTTATTTGACTAGTCAAGAGATGGTAGATACTGAGGATGGAGAACGATTGATTTTGACTTTTGGTGGAGATAGTTCATTTATCTTAGTGGAAGAAACTGTAGGTTATTCAGAGGATGGGTTGGTAATACCAGTTAGTGGTGAATTTGATTTCTTATCCGATGTAATTGGTGTGATTGGAACAAATTCTTTGATGTGGCAAAGTAATGGTATTGAATATTATATGGTTAGTGAGAGTGTTACGACAGCAGAGTTGGTTGAAATTGCTAGATCAATTAGTGTGCTTCCTGTTAGTAAATAAAGAGGAAATTATTTCGATAAAATGATGAAGAAAAATAGTTGCTTTTCATCATTTTTTTGACTTTGAAAAAACAAAAACAATTGTATTTAGTTGACAGATACTTGACATATTTTTTAGACATGATAAAATATACTTAGGAGAGGATGAGTCATGAATACAGTTGAAAAAATAAATTTAATACTAAAAAAAACAAATATCTCTAAAGTAAATTTAGCGAAATATTTAGGTGTTTCTAGACAAATGGTGTATAATTATTTAGATAGTGATGATTTAAATAAAATGCCGGCTGAAAAATGTCAATTATTATTTAAATTATTAGAGGTAAAAAGCTGTGAAGAAATTGTTGAAAAAGAATTGACGGAAGATTATTTACAGAGTGTTTCAAATAAAATTTTTAGTTACAAAAAAGTTCCTTCTCGGAAAGATGAAGTAATTGAATTAACGGGATTAAAAAAAGAGGAGCAAGAATTGCTTTCTGAAATTGTCTTTTTATTGAAAGAGATGTTAAATGAAGATAAGACGAAAGATAGTTATATTACTTTAAAATATCTTTATCATTTTTTGCAGTCTCTTTCCTCTATGAAAGAAATTAAATATATCTTGGGATATATTGCCAAAAATAATGGTTATATCAAGTATAATGTTTTTGATTTTAATGAAGAACAGCAATATATATTTGAAAGTATTATGTATTCTGCTATGACTTTATATACAAATGGTGGAGCATCTAAGAGTAAATTAGCGGAGTCACATCGTAGGTGGGAAGCTGATATGGAAAGAAAGAATGAAGAAAAATTGAGTCGTACTCAAGAATTAAATACAGCTAAGGTTCAAGCTTTAAGGGAATTAGGATATACAGAAATTAATGAGAAAAATGCTAGTGAGGTATTTGATAAAATAGCGGAAATACAATCTAGAAATTCTAATTATTAGAAACAATTCAATACTTTTTGGACTTTTAATTAGAATTAATGTCTTTTTGCAAGAGATTTGTTACATATAAATATATGAAAGTTTAGGAAGTGATTTATGGAAAATTTTGCTATGTGGATACTTATTTTATTATTATTCATCATTTTACTTCAATTATTAAACTATCAGTTTGTTATTAAGAATTTAAATATTAATAAGGGAAAGAAAAATAATAAAATTAATAATTATAAAATTAAAAAATTTATGACAAATTACGAAAAATATTTTTATGATATATTAGTAGAACTAGAAGATGAGATGGATATTAGAATAAATCCTCAGGTAAATTTGGCATCTATATTGACTAAAGAGCACAATCATTATTATATTAATGAATTATTTAGAAATATTGATTTTGGAATTTTTACAAGAGATTATAATAAATTACTTTTATTACTTGAAATAAATGATAGTACACATAACTCTAAAGATAGAATCATGAGAGATAAGGCAATCGCATAAAAACTTTACGTAAAGTAGTTAGATGTAAGTAATGACATTGAATATAAGTTTTTCAATATTTTTGAAATCACTTGTGTATCGTGTCATTTTTTGTTTTAAAGTTAATTTTTCACCCATAGATTTA
>JALEZJ010000208.1 GCA_022772985.1 Erysipelotrichaceae bacterium
TTGAGCCACGATTTTGTTTCACACTTCCTTTAGCCCTAACATCGCTGTTAATGCGTTGTGCTTCCCTAATACTTCGCAGATACTTACGTGTATAGTGGACTTTCACCACCTAGTTATATGCCATGCCTGGCACACAAAAAATAAGCGCAAAAAACGAATGTCGTTTTCTACGCTTGAAAGCTGGGTCTAACTTGATCATTATACAATTTTTTTAGAAATTTTTCAAATGTTTTTTCTCTTTTATTTTCTTTTATATGATACGTTCCTTATATTACCTGTAAGTCTTTTTCCTGTAATTTATGATTGACTACACTAGTAATAATTGCATAAATAATAGATGCCAGTGGTAGACCAATTAGCATGCCTACAATTCCAAATAAATTTCCACCCACAGTAATCGCAAGCAAAGTCCACATAGGAGATAAACCGACTGACTTTCCTACTACTTTTGGATAAATAAAATTACCTTCGATTTGTTGAACTAGTTGAAATACCACAATAAAGATAATTGCTTGAATAGGACTCGTAATTGCAATTAAAATAGCCCCAATTACCATCGCGATCATTGCCCCAAAGATAGGAATTAGCGCTGTAACTGCCGTTAAAACTGCAATCATTAAAGCATAAGGAAATCTGCATATGATAAAAGCGACAAACATAATTATTCCCAATATTACTGCTTCCATACATTGTCCAGAAATAAACTTACCAAAAGTATCATTCGCCATCCTCCCAATTTCAACAACTTTATCAGCCCTTTTTTTATCTATTGTAGCATATAAAATCTTCTTAGTTCCTCTTAATAAATATTCTTTTTGACTTAATATATAAATAGAAAAAATAATTGCCGTAAAAAAAGTAATAAAGCCAGAAACAAAACTACTAATCAATCCAATTGCCCCATTTACACAATAATTTAGAATATTCGTAATTACTTCATTCATATTGCCAGACTCAGAAAACATTTGTTCTAATTGTTTTTGTACATCTGGATATTTGTCTAATAGATCCAACACAAATGCTTCTATATTATCGATTAAACTCGGAATACTAGCAATTAAAGTCTTAATATTTTCAATCAGTTCTGGAATTAATAACAATGCTACAAATGCAATTATTCCAACAAAAATTAGCAAAGATAAGAAAATAGAAATTGTTCTAATTACTCCATCTTTTCCTTTTGTCTTCTTCCTCAAACAATGTTCAATTTTTGACATAGGAATGTTTAAAATAAAAGCAATTACCCCACCTAAAAGAAAAGGAGCTAGTACTTTAAAAATTCTTGTTAAAAATGCCCAAATAATAGAAAAATTATTAAGTCCCCAATAAGAACACACACCTATTAATATTAAAAGAATATACTTTTTCATGTCAAGTCCATCATTTTTTACTTTCATTTTTTACTTCCTTTCCAAACATATCATCTAATTCTTCTTGCCTCTATTTTTTAATTCTGATAATGAATTTGTTCTTCTTTGATTAATGGAAATCGAATCAAATTTTCTCCTTCTAAATTTTCTTTGTTCATATCTACTGCTGTTATTTGATGATTATCATAAGTTGTATAATAATAAATACCCTTATCTGTATTACAACAGGAAGTATAAATCGTAATTTCATATTTTCCATCCCCTACTTCACAACATCCTCTTTGCTGATCAACAGAATTTAGAATATGAAAGAATTGACTAACACTCTCCATTTCACTATCTCCTGAAACAGAATTCATCTTAACAAACGCCACTCTCACAAATCTAGATTGTGATGATAAATCTCCTGGAAGTCCAAGTGCACCCA
>JALEZJ010000170.1 GCA_022772985.1 Erysipelotrichaceae bacterium
GATTCGTTTAATTGATGAGAAAGGTCTTCTTACCGAGGAATTAAAGAATGATATTATGAAATGTCAGAAGTTAGTGGAGGTAGAAGATTTATATCGTCCATTTAAGGAGAAGAAGAAAACGAAGGCGACGGAGGCTATTAAGAATGGGTTAGAGCCAATGGCGAAGATTATGATGAGTTTTCCTGTGAATCTTGATATGGAGGAACTTGCTGGTCGTTATTTGAATGAGGCTGTGAAGAGTACAGAGGATGCGATTCAGGGTGCTAAGTATATTATTGCGGAATGGATTAGTGATAATGCTAGTTATCGTAAGTATTTGAGACATAATATGATGAATTATGGGGTAATCAATTCTAAGATGAAGAAAAAAGCCGAAGATGAGGGGCAGATTTATGAGATGTATTATGATTATAGTGAAAAGGTGAAATATATTAAACCTCATAGGGTGCTTGCGATGAATCGTGGGGAAAAAGAAGGAGTTCTTAGTATTGGGATTGAAGTGGATACGGATTATGTGATGGCATGGTATGATAAGAAGATTATTAAGAATGAGAAGAGTCCTGTTACGGAGTATGTGAAGGATGCGATTCGAGATAGTTATAAGAGACTGATATTTCCAAGTGTGGAAAGAGAGGTTCGTGCAGAATTAAAGGAAGTTGCTGAGACACAAGCAATTGACGTGTTTGGTAAGAATTTGGAGAAGTTATTATTGACTCCACCAATGAAGGATAAGATTGTGTTAGGGTTTGATCCGGCTTATCGTACGGGATGTAAGTTGGCGGTGATTGATCCTACTTCTAGGATTTTAAATATTAGTAAGATTTATCCTCATGAGCCACATAATAAGTGGGAGGAAGCAAAGAGGATTATTAAGGATTTAATTCAGAAATATGATGTAGACATTATTGCGGTTGGAAATGGTACTGCTTCTCGTGAGAGTGAAAAATTAGTGGCTGAAGTTGTTAGTGAATATAAAGAGAAAAAAGTGGAATATATTATCGTGAGTGAGGCTGGTGCTTCTGTTTATTCGGCTAGTCCTTTGGCAATTTCGGAGTTTCCTGATTTGCATGTAGAGGAGCGTAGTGCGATTAGTATTGGAAGAAGGTTGCAAGACCCGCTTAGTGAGTTAGTGAAGATTGATTCTAAGAGTATTGGGGTTGGGCAATATCAACATGATGTGAATCAGAAACAGTTGAATGAATCGTTGGATTTTGTAGTTAGTAAGGCTGTTAATTCCGTTGGTGTTAATATTAATACGGCTAGTCCTTCTATTTTGAAGTATGTTTCTGGTTTGACTAAGACAACGATTGATAAGTTGTTGAAGTATCGTGAGGAACATGGGAAAATTTTATCACGTGCTGAGATTTTGAAGAAGAAATTGTTGTCAGAGAAGGTTTATGAGCAAGCGATTGGGTTTATGAGAATTATTGATGGGGATGATGTTTTGGATAAAACTCCAATTCACCCAGAGAGTTATCAGGCTACGATGGAACTTCTTGCTAGTTTGGGATTAGGACTTGATGATATTGGTAGTGAGAAATTAGTTCATTCATTGGAAGAGTTAGATATGAAAAAGTATTGTGAGGAACATAAAATTGATGAATATACATTAGAAGATATTGTGAAGTGTTTGAAACAGCCAAATCGTGATTTTCGTGATGATTTTCCAAAACCACTTTTGAAGAGTGATATCCTTAAATTAGAGGATTTGAAGAAAGGTATGGAACTTCAGGGTACAGTTCGTAATGTGGTTGATTTTGGAGTATTTATTGATATTGGGCTTCATGATGATGGGCTTGCACATATTTCTAAGTTGACAAAAGATTATATTAAGCATCCAATGGAAGTTGTAAATGTTGGAGATATCGTAACTTGTTACGTAGATGATATTGATTTGAAGAAACAGAAAGTTAGTTTGACTTTAATTAACCCACAAGAAATTTAATGCAAAACTATTGACAGGTAGGCAATTATCCTTTATAATTTTAATTGCCTACTTAGTTTTGCAGATGTGGTTCAACGATTAGAATTCGGCCTTGCCAAGGCTGAGACGGGGGTTTGACTCCCCTCATCTGCTCCAAAAGATAAAATCGTCGCACCAAGCGATGTTAATGATTAAATCAACGCAAGTTGATTTTTTTGTTGCTATTGCAAAGAAAGGGTGTGATGTGGTATGATTAATATCGTAAAAAAGAAAATCAATATGAGTGATGA
>JALEZJ010000113.1 GCA_022772985.1 Erysipelotrichaceae bacterium
TTCTTTTGAAGATATGTTTAAAGATTTTGATATTTCTATTTTATCTGATAAATCTATGACAAAAGAAGAATTAATTGGTGTTCTTGAACAATTTTATACAAAAGAAAAACAAGAACAATATGGTGTTTTAGGAATTAGAATAGAATTAGTATAAATTTTATATATTTTTAGTGAAAAAAAAGGTGTTACTATTAATGTGGTAATACCTTTTTGTATATATTAAGAATAATTAGAATTAACCCGAAAGGTTTTTTATAGAATAAATAAAAAAACTAGGTATATAACCTAGTAATTATCTTGGTAGCGAGAGGGGGGGTCGAACCCTCGACCTTTCGGGTATGAACCGAACGCTCTAGCCAACTGAGCTATCTCGCCATTTCTCAAACGCAATATAATCATAGCATAGTTTTTTTAGTTTGACAATACTTAAAAATAATTTTTTTAAAAAACTATGCAAGACAAGAGAAAGAAAAAATTTTTGCTTTTCTTTACAAACATTATTAATTTTATTATAATGGTAGTGAAAGAGGTAACAAAAATGATAAAAAAAGAATTAGAATCTAATAAAAGATATATTGCAACTATGGTAAAATCATATAAATATAATAAAGATTTATTGGAGAAAACAGAAGAAGTAAAGTGTTATTTGGAGATTTTAGAATATTTAAAAAGAGAACAAGAATGTCAAAAATTTTTAAATGATTTGGAAATAGGGGAAGATGGTACTGTGTTTTCTTTTTATGATGAGTATCAAGATAGGGCACAGAAAAGTACGCATTTTGGGTTAGCGAAAAGTCTTAATTTTGCACTTGATTTAATTAGACAAAATAAAGAAGAAGAAATTATTGAATTAGGGGATAAATTTTATATTCTTTCTTTTGAGCAATTTCAATCATATTTAGATAATGCTAGAGAAATATTAACAGATATGAATTATGTTCATGGGGATCGATTATTTGATAATGAATATCAGTATGTAATACATGAAAATCCTAAGAATTATTCTGTTGTTGATTTTAGACAGTTGGTTTCTTTAACTAAGTCAGATTTAGAACAAAACTATAATATTTTTCATGTTTGGATTACATTAGATTTATGCTTTGCAATTAAAAAAGAAAAGTTTGATTCTTTGAATGTTTGGGAAAATTTAACACCTCGGGAGTATGAGGCGTTTTATGGAGAGAAAGCTAAACAAATTTTAGGTCTTGTGTCAAAAAAAGAAAAGAGTAAGGGTAGAAAATTAAATACTTAAGATTAGGTATTTAATTTTTTTCGGTTAATACCGATCATACTACTTAGGATGGAAGTTAATAATAATATTAAGTAATAGATTAAAGATTTTAGACTAAATTTATCTAATAATAATACTAAGGTTAGAAAAATGATAATAATTAAACTTCCTAATTTTAGTCCTTCTATATATCCTTTTTTCTCACTTTGTTTTCCTAAACGGTAACTAGAGATGAAGATAGCAAATATTGGGATAATTAGTTTTAAGATTGAAATTATGCTTGGTTTTAGAAGACTAAAATAATTAAAAATGGTTAAAAATAGGGTACCTACTATGAGGATAATGAAAAAGGTAAGTAAAGAATTTAGTATTTTTTTTAACATATCAATCACCTAATAAATATTATGTTTTGTATAAAAAAATAGAATTAAACAAATAATAGTAATGGTGATTTGAATGGATATATTACTTATTTTTGTAAGGACTATTTTCTTTTATTTTTTTATTTTTATTGTTTATCGAATTATGGGGAAGAGAGAAGTTGGACAACTAGGTATTATTGATTTGATTGTATCAATTTTGATTGCTGAATTAGTTGTGATTAGTATTGAAGATTATGATAATAATATTTTTATGTCTGTGGTTCCTATTTTGACGTTACTTTTTTTGCAAGTGACGTTAGCTTTTCTTAGCTTGAGAAAACCAAAATTTCGGATTTTCTTGGATGGAAATCCTTCTATTATGATTCAAGATGGAAGAGTAAATTATAAAGAAATGACGAGGCAAAAATATAATTTAGATGATTTATTGGTGCAGCTTCGAGAAAAGGGATATCGTTCGATTGAAGAAGTTGAATATGCTATTTTAGAAAATAGTGGTAGTTTATCGGTGTTTCCTTATCCAAAGGATCGAAAGAAGACTCCGTTGCCTCTTCCTATTATTTTGGATAGTCAAATTCAAGAAGATACTTTAAAGATTATGCATAAGGATAAGAATTGGGTGTATCAAATGTTAGAGAAGAAAAATATTCAGATAGAAGATGTTTTTTATGCTTTTTATAAGGATAATAATATTTTTATTATTAAAGATAGTGAATTGATTTAGGTTCAGTAATCTAAATATTAAGAAGTGAATGATTTGGAATGTCTTATCTTTTGTGTTTAAAAATATTTTAGAAATATGGAAAAATTTGTTTCTATTTCTTTTTTATTATGGTATAATTTTTTGTGTGAAAGTAGGGATAGTATGCCAAAATTGAATGACAAAAGAATGATTAATGATATCAGGAGTTTAGCACTTGATATGATACATGAGGCTGGGAGTGGTCATCCTGGGATTTCGTTGGGGGCGGCGCCAATTTTATATACTTTATATACTTATCATTTAAATTTTGATTTAAATAAATCTGATTGGTGCAATCGAGATCGATTTGTGCTATCTTGTGGTCATGCTTCAGCATTATTGTATGCTACACTTTTTTGTATTGATGAAGCTAATTATAATTTAAATGATTTGAAGAATTATCGTAATTTATATTCTCATACTCCAGGACATCCCGAATATAATTTGGATTATAAAATTGAGTGTACTACTGGGCCACTTGGTCAAGGTTTTGCTACTTCTGTTGGAATGGCAATGGCATCTAAGTATTTAGATTATTATTTTAGTAGTAAAAAAATTAGTTTGTTTGATTATTATGTTTATGCGATGTGTAGTGATGGGGATTTGATGGAAGGAGTATCTTATGAAGCTGCTAGTTTGGCTAGTAAATATAATTTAGATAATTTGATTGTGTTATATGATAGTAATGGAGTTACTTTAGATGGTGAGTTAGATTCTCATTATGTTGATACTATTTCTAGTGTTTATGCTGATTTGGGTTGGAATGTTTTTTATGTTAAGAATGGAGAAAGTGTTAAAGAGATTAATAAAGCAATTCATGCTGCTAAAAAGTCAGATGGTCCCTCTTTGATTGTTGTTAATACAGTGATTGGGAAGTTTTCTAAGTATGAGGGTAGTCATAAAATTCATGGTACTTTAGAGCAAGATGATTATTTAGAAATCAAAAAAGAATTAGATAGAGAAGAAAAGTGGGATTATGATAAAGTGAATCTTGCTCTTTATCGACAATTTATTCAAGAGAGGTTAGATAATACTTATAAGGAATGGTATTTGGATTATGAAGAATTTTGTAAGAATACAGATGAGAAGAAGGTAAATGTATTAAATAGTATTATTAATAATGAAGTAATTCAACTTCAATTAGATAAAGTTATTGATATGGATAAGTTGTTTATAGATAGAGATTTCCGTGATATTAATTACCAAATTATGAATGTGATTTCTGCTTTTGTTCCTAATTTTATTGGTGGAAGTGCTGATGTTGCTCTTAGTACGAAGACTTATTTAAAAGGAAGAGATGATTTTAGCGTTGATAATTATGGTGGAAAAAATATTGCTTTTGGTGTTCGTGAGCATGCTATGGGTGGTATTTTGAATGGGCTTGCTTTATCAAATTTGAGAGTGTTTGGTAGTTGTTTCTTAGCTTTTTCTGATTATATGAAGCCTGCTATTCGTGAGAGTGCTATGATGAATTTGCCAGTTACTTATATTTTTACTCATGATAGTATTTTAGTAGGAAGGGATGGTGCAACGCATCAGCCTGTTGAACAATTAGCTATGCTTCGTAGTATTCCGAATCTATCTGTTTATCGTCCAAGTGATTATAAAGAATTAATTGGTAGTTGGAATGAAATTTTATCTAGTGCTAAACCTAGTGTACTTGTTTTACCAAGAGGTCATGTAGAGGTTCAAGAATTTACTAATCCAGCAGGAATTTGTTATGGTGGTTATATCATTAGTGAAGTTAAGAAGAGTTTGGATGTTATTTTGGTGGCCACTGGTAGTGAAGTTGGTCATGCTTTGGAATTGAAAGAAGAGCTTATGAAAAATTATATTGAAGCTAGAGTGGTATCGATGCCTAATATTGGGAACTTTTTAAAACAAGATAGAGAATATCAAAATGAAGTATTACCTAAAGGATATAAGAAAATAGTATTGGAGTTTTCTAATGATCCAACTTGGTATCGTATTCTAGAGTCTGGTGATGAGTTTATTGGGGTATCTAATTTTGGAAAATCAGCTACAGAAGAAGATATTTTAAAAGAATTTGAATTAGATATTCATAGTTTAGTGATTCGAATTAAAAATAGTTTATAGGGGGATTTTTATGAAAAAAGATTTTCAGGAAAGTTCTGTTTAATTTAATTACTGATGGAGATATTCTGCATATGCAACATTTAAGTCAATTGGCATTGGAATGTTGCATATGCTTTTTATTTCTATATAATTTTCATTAACTACAATATTTTTATATGAATTTGTTTTTA
>JALEZJ010000194.1 GCA_022772985.1 Erysipelotrichaceae bacterium
TTTTTTGTGTGCCAGGCATGGCATATAACTAGGTGGTGAAAGTCCACTATACACGTAAGTATCTGCGAAGTATTAGGGAAGCACAACGCATTAACAGCGATGTTAGGGCTAAAGGAAGTGTGAAACAAAATCGTGGCTCAACGAACAGAAACTTGATACTAAGGCTGCATAAACGGATGAGGTTACAAAACAAACTAAAGTCCAAAAGATACACGTAATTTTATGCAGTAAATTAAGTGAGTGAACGAGGAAAGTTATATGTCTTACCCTGGGAGGTCTCATGGACACATAAGCACGAGAGTTTTAATACCAACAATCGTTAAGGGTGGTCGAAAAAGGTTTATCATGAGAAGTCAGCCGAGGTCATAGTACTAGTAAAATAGGAAGGACTGAACAATTTATAGTGTTTAAGTACACTAAGATTATGATAATCATATATCAGATGTATTAGTAAGAAAAGTAAGAAACGTATTTTCTGAAAAAGGTCTTATGAAAGATAAAATGATTATTGTTGAAATTAGAAAGGAAAGAACAAATATGGAATTACTGGAAAAAGTTTTAGATGACAAAAATTTATTTAAAGCATATGAACAAGTATATAGGAATAAAGGAACAAGTGGAGTTGACGGAATAACAGTTGATGAACTTGGATACTATATGTTCAAACATAAAGAAGAAATCAAGGAACAAATAAGGAACAGGAAGTATAAACCTAGCCCAGTAAGAAGAGTGTATATACCAAAAGAAAATGGAGACAAAAGAGGGCTTGGAATACCAACAGTAGTAGATAGACTAATACAACAAGCAATAGTACAAGTACTAAGTCCAATTTATGAAGAACAATTTAGTAAAACAAGTTATGGATTTAGGCCAAACCGTTCCTGTGAAATGGCTATTATTAAATTACTTGAGTATTTTAATGATGGATATACTTGGATAGTAGACATAGACTTACAAAAGTTCTTTGATACAGTGTGTCATGACAAATTAATCTCTATTATTATGAAAACAATACATGATGGAGAATTAGTGTCATTAATAAGAAAATATCTAGTAAGTGGAGTAATGGAAAATGGGGTAGTTAGTCCAACTAAAGTAGGAACTCCTCAAGGAGGAAATCTATCACCTTTATTATCTAATATCATGTTAAATGAATTAGATAAAGAACTTGAAAAGAGAGGTCTAAATTTTACTAGATATGCAGATGACTGTATAATCGTAGTACAAAGTGAAAAAGCAGCAAATAGAGTTATGGAAAGCATAACAAAATTCATAGAAAAGAAACTGGGATTAAAAGTCAATATAGAAAAGAGTAAAATTGCAAGACCTAATCAAATAAAATATTTAGGCTTTGGTTTTTATTATACAACAACAGGTAAAATTAAACCAAAACCACATTTGAAATCTATCCAAAAATTTAAAAGAAAACTAAAACAACTTACAAAAAGGAGTTGGAGTATTTCTTTGGACGAAAGAATAGTTAAACTAAATCAAGTGATAAGAGGGTGGATAAATTACTTTAGAATTGCAGATATGAAAGGCTATATGCAAGATATAACATCACACCTAAATAGGAGAATAAGATGCATAATATGGAAACAATGGAAAGTACCAAGATATAGAACTAAATGTTTAATAAAACTTGGGTTAGATAAGGACATAGCAAAATCTTGTTCATATTCTAGGAAAAGTTATTGGTGTACAAGTATGTGCATTCCACTTCATAAGGCCATTTCTAATAAAAGATTACGACAAAAAGGACTATTGTTTCCAATAGACCATTACCTAAAAGTACATATTGTAATATAGATTGAACCGCCGTATACCGAACGGTACGTACGGTGGTGTGAGAGGGACAAATTTACAAATGATTGTAAATTTTCTCTACTCGATTT
>JALEZJ010000104.1 GCA_022772985.1 Erysipelotrichaceae bacterium
TAAATATGCGGGTGCAACAAAGTTGTTACTCGCTTTTTTTGGTATTGTGTAAATTGCCAATATAGTTATCAACAACTATCTTTAAAATTCATATAATGGTAATGGGGAAAAGCCTAGGCAAAACCCCATAAATTTGTCAAAGGAGGAAATAATGTCAAAAACAATTACCAATTAGGCTCATGTATCATTCTCTTATGAGGGTTCTACCGAGACCAGAACAAACGACTCAAATATTGTAAGTTCTAGTATGAAAGATAGATACGATTTCTCTGTTGAAAAGACTGCAACTATAGACTGTTTCAGAGCAGGAGACCATATTACATTTTTTGTCCACATTACCAATTTAGGATGTGGATGTTTAGGTAGATTTGAGATAAGTGATAACCTTGGTGGCGAAGACTACATGGAATATGTAGAAGGCAGTGCTAGAATTTTTGTTGATGGCTCTATGAACACAATCACACCTACCAGCACTTCACCTCTAGAATTTGAAATAGAGGAAAGATTGGAAAGAGAAGAGGAACTTATTTTACAATACACCGTAATAGTAGATGAGGACCTTGCTAGTGATGTAGACGAGATTACCAACGAAGTTAGAGTAAAAGCGTATCCATGTTGCAGTGAGTGCAATGGGGAACGTAATGGCAAGTGTTTAGAAAGAACGGCAACATATACACTAACCAAGTGTCAATATGCTGAAGTTTTAATCACTAAAACGGCTAGCAGTAATAATTTCTGTTGTGATGATGAAGTAGATTACTTTATTACCCTTACAAACACTGGCAATGTAGATGCTACAAATATTATAGTAACGGATAATTTACCAACGGGGTTCGTTTTAACCGAGGTTCACAAAGAGAACAACGGCGTACACTACAAATATGATTCTAGCGAATACGATGTAGATGGTAGCAACTTGTTAACTCTTCCAAATGCTACAGGCACACCAATCTATGTTCCATCTATAGCACCAGGCGTCGATAACACTACAAGAATTAGACTTCACGGTCATATGTAAAAATCGTAATATAATTCAATTACTTTCTCTAATAGGTGTTGATTTTTGAGGGGTTTATTGCCGATTAAATTTGTGTTACAATAATTACCAACAAGCAAATACTAATACCTATCGAACACCAAAGAAAGTATACAAAAGATAATTATAGCTTTATGCTGTTTGTTGTATAATGTGACAATTCTACATTAGGCATTTAAAACTAATATCTTTTGAACATAAAAAATGTCCAAAATAATTTAATTGATGATTTTTAACTCTATAAAACCATTCAAAAACAACACAGTAATCCATATTTTTAAAATTTAGGGTTTAAAATTTAATAAAGAGGTTGAAGAAATATTTTGTTTCTTCAACCTTTTGCAGTTTAAAAGGAGATTTGATATAATATGAGTATATTTGATGATTTATTAGGAAACTGGATTCAAATAATTGATGAGCAAAATGAAATTACAATAGAAAACTATGGATATGAGACGGGAGTAATTGAAGGAACGACTCAAAATCACTGTGTGAAATATGTGGCTGTAAACAATTGTTGGTTTAAGAACGAAAAAGGAAAGAAACCAGAAAAATTTAGCTATACAGGGGTTAATATTGTTGATACGATTGCAAAAGGTTTATTT
This sequence comes from Erysipelotrichaceae bacterium, assembly GCA_022772985.1. GTDB lineage: Bacteria > Bacillota_I > Bacilli_A > RF39 > UBA660 > RUG11198. The sequence continues at coordinate 1,642 of JALEZJ010000104.1, forward strand.
CCTGGTTTATATCACTATAGATGTCATTGTAAAGAAATACCAATTGAAGTTGTTAATATAGATAACATTAAACTTATTGTTCCAAACGGGAAAATAGATTGGTTATTTCAAGACAAAAGTGAATGGATAAAATCCATGGGGTATGAACCTAACGATAAGTTTTTGAAAATACTTTATGATAAAATTAAGCAAGCTTATTTTTATGGATATTATGAAATACAGAATCATACAAATTTTGGAGTTAGAATTAAATTAAAAGTTTCAATAGAAGGAAAAGGAATAAAAATTGGAAAAACATACAATTTAAAATCAAGTTTTATGGTTTTCCCTAATGGGAAAATAAAATGTAATACTTTGATAGGAGGCTGGTATAAATGAAATTTTTAGACAAAGTTGAAGTTATAAATGATAAAAAAGAATATATCGATAATGAAGTGCATAAAGGAATGATTGGAACAATTATTGATGCTGAAATAAGAGGTAATTGTTTTAATGTTATTTTTATTGATGAAAGAGTTAAATATAAGACTTTTATGTCTATTGAAGAGAATTTTTTAAGTTTAAAAGATGATATTCTTTACCCAATAAACATAAAAGATCTAAAACTTATCGAAGATAACCATTGCACTGATGACACTATCCTGGATTCTATTCCGTTACACAATAAAGATTGGTGGTGCAAAGTGGAAGATGGGTATATTATAAATTTAAAAGGTGAAAGAAAAAATAAAATCCCCTATGATTATGACAGTTAGAAGGGGGGCATGTATGAAGAAATTAGATTTAGTAAAGTTAAAAAATGATAAGCCTTATAAACCTTATAACTTGGTAAACTAGATACGCAAGGTCAAAGAATAAACATTGATATTAAATTTATAAAAAATGGTAGAAATCTTGTGTTTACTTCAGGCTGAATGGTTAGACCAAAGAGAAAAATTACAAATAACACACCATTAGCAGATTAAAAAGGAGATAGTATGAAATATTTAGATTTAGTTGAATTAATAAAAGAAAAACCTGCTTATACAAAAGCTGGGGTTAAAGTTGGAGATTTTGGCGCAATTATGAGTGAAAAAGCTATCAACGGAAAGTGGCAAGTTATATTTTCCGAATTTTATACAGGTAAAGATATTGCTG
>JALEZJ010000112.1 GCA_022772985.1 Erysipelotrichaceae bacterium
TATTACCACCTATACACTAACTTATAGTGAATATACTACTGCTACCACGTTATCCGAAGTAGAAAATGCCAGTGGAGTATTTGATAATATCGTTGTCGTAGATGATTTTTCTAGTGATTATAATTATTATATGGGACTAAACTATACCAACAGTTCTGATGGAACTCTACCTAGTGGTGTTGATCAAAATCTTTATAACGACAGTAACTTAGTGAAAACCATTATCCATTATAGTGGTACGGATTTAAATGATAACTCCCTAGTTGGTTATGTTAGTCTAAATGAAAGACAAGATACCTATACTTATTATAAATATTACCCTGTAAAAGATGGTTATATCACCATTGAATTAATCGATAATCCTTTTACGGATAGACCAACAGATAAAGGATTTAATGGTTGGATTACAGATTATCAAGGAGCAACCATATCTTATGATGCCAATTATTACGTCAGATATGCCAAAGTACCAGTAACTATAACGGATAATAAACCTGACCAAATAGAAATAACTTTTCATGCTAATTGGTATAATGCCAGTGTTGGACGAATTACCTCTACTGCCAATCAATGGTCTTCCGTTTTTTCTAATTTAAAAACAGGTGAAATGCAACAAATTGGTGGAACTATAACAATCTATGAAGATGTTACTCAATTTTATACCCGAGGAACGATTACAAGATGGGATACTTACCCAAGTGGAGCGGTAAATGCCTCTGGAAACACTCTGATCGGCTGGTGTAACTCTAGAAATGGTTGTACTTATTATATGCAGGTAACTGATAATGTTTATAACCCTGATGTTACTTATTATGAGTTAACAGGTAATGGAAATAACAGAAGAATGACCCAACATACAGTTACAGTAATTGGAACCGAAGAAGTTCCGGGATTAGATGCAGGTATTAAGTTGGCTGGATTTTATCGTGAAGTAAACGTTTCAGATGGTACAGGATACTACGATAGTAATGGAGTATTGCAAACCAGTAGAACTTGTACCAGTGGAACTTGTACTTATTATGAGTTAGTTCAATATTATGATGCCTCGGGAAACATAGAAGAATCCGTAGAAGATGAAACTTATTATTATCTTGCAACAAGAGACACAAATATTATAGTAATGACTTCTAATACGAACAGTACTTGGACCAGTAGCCAAAATAAACCCTTTACCTTAACAAGTCTTCATAATGGTGTAAAATATAATGTTACCTGGACTGTATCCAAGACTGCTGTTACATGCTATAACGATACAGCAATTGAAAATTTAACCATTAATTCTAATCAATCATCTAATGGCAATTCTCCTACTGACGCAACAGGTACTACTAGATACTTATATGCAAATTACAATAATGTTAAAGTAGGTCGAGGAATTGTTCAGTCAAGTACTTATAAAAATTTTAATGGTATTATTGGTGGAGATAACAGCACATCTTCTATGGGTAGTAGTAGCAATACCATAAAATATAAACTAATTGTAGAAAGTGGTTTTTATAATACTATTACGCTAACGAATGGTCCTGCTTATGGAACTGCTAATAAATATGTAGAAGCAATTGGCCTATATGGAAATGATTATGATAAAGTAACAAAAGATAATACAAACTTAGATGTTAATTATGATGCAAATGGTAGTTGGGGTGGAGGGAACTATTATTCTTCATCTACAACTACTGGAATTACTTTTGATACGATTGTTAGAAGTGGTAGTTTTGGAACAGGAAAATACGATCATATCACGGGAATTTATGTTGGTGGAAGATCTTATGGAACTCACTATACCGCCAGAAGAATCAAAGTAGAAGGTGGTTGGATTTATAACTTAATTGGTGGCCCGCTAACAGGATCAAATAGAGGAAATATTAATGATACCTATATGTATATAACTGGTGGAGAAGTCGATATGATTATAGGTGGTGCTGGAACGAGTGCTACTTATGGAAACCGTATCATTAGTGTTACAGATGGAACTGTAAATTATAGTGTTTTTGGTGGCTCAAATGGCTATGACGGATCAAACACAGACGGAACATTAAATGGAAGTTCTTTCATCTATATTGGTGGAAATGCTACCATCGGAAACCCAGATTATGTGAATAATAATACCACCCTTTGGGGTGCCGAAGCAGGATCGGTCTTTGGAATAGGAAACGGAAAAGAAGGAACCTCATCCATTGGTTCTAATGATAACTCTAATATTATAGTGGATGGAAATGCCACAATCTTAAATAATGTTTATGGAGGAGGAAACTTTGGAGCAACAGGAATTAGTAGCAGTAGTAATACCAATACCACCAATATTACTATAAATGGTGGAACCATCAATGGTTCTGTTTATGGTGGTGGAAATAACAATGGTGCTGGCTCTAATACCAAAACCTCAACCATTAATATAAAAATGACAAATGGAACAATACTAGGTTCTGTTTATGGAGGATCTAAAAACAAAGGAACAGTTTATGGAAATGTAAACCTAAATATCCAAAAAGGTACCATTCAAACATCAGTTTATGGTGGTGGAGAAGGAGGATATGCTAGTAACAATGAACCTGGAACTTTTGTAACCGGTGCTGTCCAAGTAAATATAGGTGAAATAAATCAAGAAAATAATTTATTAAATATCAATACTTCTGTCT
>JALEZJ010000198.1 GCA_022772985.1 Erysipelotrichaceae bacterium
GATTTTCTTTTAAGAAAACATAACCCTCAGCATCCAAGCTATCAGTAAATTGATTATCCATCATAAGATTCATAACTTCTGTCTTATTTCCAAGTTTATCATATCCAACAAAAGTACTTTCTTCTTTATAATTCATCAACAACTCATTTTGAAGATTCATACTACTTACTATCTTACGATTATTCCTAGCCATTACTTTTTGCATATCCATATATTTATAAAAATCTTCTTTATTAACAATAAATCCCGCCTCAGTTGCATATTCACAAGTTAATTCAATTGGAAATCCATATGTATCGTACAATTTAAAAGCATCACTACCACTAATTTCTTTTGTTTCACTATTCAAAAAAAGTTCTTCTAATCTTTTTTCTCCAGATATTAAAGTCTTATGAAATAATTCTTCTTCTTCTGTAATTAATTTTTTAACTCTTTCTTTATTAGCAATTAAATCAGAATAAATTTGAGAATATTTATTCATCACAACATCTACTAATTCTGCCATAAAACTTCTATTAATATGAAGTTTTCTACTCATCATAACCGATCTTCTAAGTAATCTTCTAAGAACATATCCTCTACCATAATTTTCAAAAGTAGCACCATCTGCAAGAGCAAAAGTCAAACTTCTTGCATGATCAACAATTACCTTAAACTCTTTTTGTCCCGCATAACGAATTCCACAAATACTTTCTAATCTTTCAATAATTGGTAAAAATAAGTCTGTTTCATAATTAGTTGGAGCTTCTTGCATAATACAAGCCATTCTCTCAACTCCCATTCCAGTATCAATATTTTTACTTGGCAATTCTTCATATTCACTTCTAGGGACTCCTTTTTTAGCATTATATTGACTAAAAACATTATTCCAAATTTCAATATAGCGATCATTTTCAATATCATCTTGAAGCAACTTAATTCCTAATTTCTCTTTATCATATTTCTCCCCACGATCATAGAAAATTTCACTATCTGGACCACTAGGTCCTTCTCCTATTTCCCAATAATTTCCTTCTAATTTAATGATATGACTGGATTCTACTCCAAGACTTATCCATATATCATAAGCCTCTGTATCATTAGGATAAACTGTCATATAAAGTTTTTCTTTTGGAAAACCAAAATACTTATCACTCGTTAAAAGCTCAAAAGCCCAAGTTAAAGCTTCTTTTTTAAAGTAATCTCCCACTGAAAAATTTCCTAACATTTGAAAAAAGGTATGATGTCTCGCTGTAACACCAACATTTTCAATATCATTGGTACGAATACACTTCTGACAACTTACAATTCTTCTATTTTTAGGAACTACCGTTCCATCAAAATACTTCTTTAATGGAGTAACACCCGCATTAATCCATAGCACACTAGGATCATCGTGAGGAATTAAAGAAGCACTTTCCACTTCCATATGTCCATGCTCTACAAAAAAATCTATATAAGTTCTAATTATCTCTTCACTTGTCATTTTCTTCATTTCATTTCACATCCTTAAATTTTTTTCAATATTTCATCTAGTCTTTCTTCATACTCTTCTAAAGTACCATTATTAAAAATATAATAATCAGCATAAGCAATAGGAGGTGCTTTAGCAATATTCTCAATCTCTGCCAAATCTCTATTAGTAGCTTCTTTTTTACTAAGAGGTCGAACCTCTCTTTTTTTCAAGCGTTCATAACGAATATTTTTATCTGCAACAATAGCAATCGTAATCATATTTTTTCCTAATTCATGATCCAATATCTTGTATTCATCCCAAGAATACAATCCATCTAATACAACATCTTTAGCTTTAGCTAATTCTTTAATTTTA
>JALEZJ010000122.1 GCA_022772985.1 Erysipelotrichaceae bacterium
TATAATAGATTTAATAAAATCATCTGTGTATCAAACGAAGTAAAAGAAACATTCACACAAGCATTAAATATAACTGCTGAAACAGATGTTTTATACAATACTAATAATACTAATGAGATTTATAGAAAAAGCAAAGAAGAAGTAGGTGAATTATTTATTGATTCTCAGTGTATAAATATTATTGGGATTGGCAAATTATTAACGAATAAAGGCTTTGATAGAGTTGTAAATATCGTTAATAGATTAGTTAAAGATGAGTTAAACGTTCATTTATATATATTAGGTAGTGGGCCAGAAGAAAATAATTTAAAGGAACAAATAAATAAGTTAAAATTAGAAAAACATGTTACTCTTTTGGGTTATCAATTAAACCCATATAAGTATTTAAATAAAATGGATTTATTTGTTTGTGCTAGCTATGCGGAAGGTTTCTCTACAGCAGCGACTGAAGCTTTAATACTAGGAATACCTGTATGTACTGTAAAAGTATCAGGTATGAAAGAAATGTTAGGTAATAATGAATATGGAATTATTACTGAAAATAATGAGGATGCTTTATATGAAGGTTTATATAAGTTAGTTTCTAATCCTGAATTATTGGAACATTATAGAGTTAAAGCTAGTGAAAGAGGTAAAGATTTTAAAACTGAAGAAACAGTATTAAAGGTAGAAGAAATGCTTGTGAAATTGTAATTTTTAATTATCTTAATATACATTACAATTTGGTTATTTATATGTAAATGGTTAATATGGCTGATAAGATTTATACTCTAGTATTTATCATATTAGTTAGATGCTTGGAGGATTAAAATGAATAATAATTTAATATCAGTTATAGTACCTGTATATAATTTAGAGAACTATATCGAAAGATGCTTAAAAAGTATACAAAATCAAACATATAGTAACATTGAAATTATTGTAGTAGATGATGGATCAATAGATAATAGTTGGAATGTTATTAACAGAATAGCAAAAGAAGATAATCGAATTATACCAGTTCATAAAGAAAATGGTGGCGTAAGTTCTGCTAGAATTTTGGGATTAAGTCACGCTAATGGAGAATGGATTGGATTTGTAGATGGTGATGATGAGATTGAAGAAGATATGTATGAAGTGTTAATAAATAATGCTCTTGAATATAACGCATTTATTTCTCATTGTGGCTATAAGATGATTTTTAATGATGGTAGAATTACTTCATTTTATGATACAAAGATTAGAAAAGTTCAAGATAATACCACAGGAATTGTTGATCTTCTAGAAGGTGATTTAATAGAACCAGGTCTTTGTAATAAGATATTTAAGAAATCTTTATTTGAAGACGTTAAATTAGATACGAATATTAAAATAAATGAAGATTTATTACTTAATTATTATTTATTCAAGAATTCTCGATCATCTATTTTTGAAGACTTAACTAAATATCATTATATTATTAGAGACAATTCTGCATCAAGGAGTAAGTTAAACGCCTATAAGATTTATGATCCAATTAGAGTTAAAGAAATTATTTTAAATAATGCTAAAGATGAATATAAAAGTACAGCACAAAAGGTTTTTCTAAGAACATTAATCTATGTCTATAATTCATTAATTATTAATGAAGGTGATTTTGTTAATGATAAGAAAAATATAAGAAAAATGATTTTTAGTAATAAGTGTTATTGTTCTTTATTAAATTCAAAATTAAGAATTATGACATATATGATTATGTTAATTCCTAATATTTATAATATAGTATATAGAATATATTATTTTAATATATTAAAAGGCAAATATTAAAGAGGTGATTTTATGCAATTGTTAAGTATTATTGTTCCAGTATACAATGTTAATAAATATTTAGATAAATGTATACAGTCTATTTTATCCTCTACATATAATAATATTGAATTGTTACTTATTGATGATGGATCAACAGACAATAGTTTAGCAATTTGTAAAAAATGGGCTCAAACTGATAATAGAATTAAAGTTATTCATCAAGATAATAGTGGTGCAGGTGCTGCAAGAAACAAAGGACTAGAAATAGCTCAGGGTGATTTTATTACTTTTGTTGATAGCGATGATTATATTGATAAAGATATGTATTCTGAATTATTAAAGCATTTTGCTGATAGCGTAGATATTGTAGAATGTGATTATGTGCTAACTTATGATGATTATGCTTGTTTTAAACAAGATACTAATTTAGTAGAACATTATTCAATAAAAGAGGCAATGAAATTACATATTGAAGACAAAATGTTTAAACAACTAATATGGAACAAAGTATATAGAAAATCCATATTAAAAAATGTATTTTTTCCTTTAGGAAAAAAGATTGATGATGAATATTGGACTTATAAGGCAATCGGGAATTCTAAAAATTTGGTTCATGTTCATAAAGAATACTATGCATATAGACAGCAGAATCAATCAGTTATGCATTCATTGAAAATAAGTAATAGATTAGAAGCTATTGATTCTAAAATTTGTAGACATAATTACATTGTAAACTATGTACCTGAATTAAAAAATATAAGTTTAATTAACTTGTGGCAAAGTTGCTTATATCAAGAACAGGCCTGTTTTCTAAGTAATCAAATCACAAAAGAAATTAAAGACTATTTTAAAAGAGTATTATTAGAATATCCATTAGATTTAAGTGTTGTTGAAAATAAGAAATTAAAATTATGGCTATTCTTTTATATGAAATTGAATGTATTAACATGTAAGGTTCGTAACTTGCTTAAAATTGGACTATAGAATTGGAAGGAGATTATCATGGCAAATAAATTAGTATCTATAATTGTACCTGTATATAATGTAGAAAAATATTTACCCAAATGTGTAGATAGTTTGATTAATCAAACATATAAAAATGTAGAGATTATATTAGTAGATGATGGATCAACTGATCAGTCTGGTAATATATGTGATACATATTTGGAAAAAGACAATAGAATAGTAGTTTTACATAAGAAGAATGGCGGGTTATCAGATGCTAGAAACTTTGGCATTGAACATGCTAAGGGTGATTATTACTCATTTGTGGATAGTGATGATTATTTAAAAGAACAAACTATTGAGTATTTAGTGGATGCTGCAGAAAATAATGATTGTCAAATAAGTGTTTGCAATATGATCAGATTTTATGATGATGGTACAAATGATGTATTTTATAAGCCTTGCAATAATCAAGTTATTTTAGAAAATAACGATAGATTTCAAACTTTAAGCCAGCCATCAGTTTGTAATAAATTATTTAAGAAAGAATTATTTGATGGAGTCAAATTTCCATATAGAAAGTATTATGAAGATACATTTGTTTATCATGAACTATGTTATAAAGCAGACAAAGTTGCGTTAACAGGATATGATGGATATTGGTATTTATCTAGAAAAGGTAGTATTTTAGGACATGAAGGATTAAATAACAATTATTTTGATTTCATTGAAGCTGTTTGGTTAAGAAGTACTTTTTTAGTTTCTCATAATGTTCAACCTTATGGTAATGATGCTTGTTTAAGTTTATATGCTGCTGTTTCTCAGGCAGAAAAACTAATAAAAAAAGATTCTGGTAATAAGGAAATGTTTAAAAAGGCTTTTTCTTACTATTTATTTGCCTATAAACAGTTAATAAAAAGTAATGTTTCTATAAAACAAAAAGTACGATTAGTTTTACTTAAATATTTACCTAAATTACATGCAAAACTTTATTAAAAGGAGGAATTAACATGAATATCATTCAACGTATTGAATGGCGTCTATATAAAAATAGAAAGAAAAGAAAACTAAAGAATCATGATATGACTATTATTTCTTCAAATTGTAATGGGGAATTTATTTATTATGATATGGGACTAAAGTTCATGTCTCCAACTATTAATCTTAGTTTTGATATGAATGATTATGTAAAGTTCTTGAGTAATCTAAAGTGGTATTTAGAACAAGAAATTGTAGAATATAATGATGAAAGATTTGATTATCCTACAGGCATGTTAGGTGATATTGAAATTAGATTTAATCACTATTCTACTTTTGATGAAGCTGTAAGCAAATGGAATGAAAGAAAAAAAAGAGTCAATTGGGATAACTTATATATCTTAGGAATTGATGGGGATAATTGTACATATGAAAGTATGGTAAAATTTGATCAATTACCATTTAAAAACAAAGTGATATTTACACATAAACCATATCCTGAAATTAAATCTAGTTTTTATATTCCTGGATTTGAGGATAATGGAAGTGTAGGTGTACTTTTGTATTTTAAAAAGCAATTTTTTATTAGACGTTATTTAGACGATTTTGATTATATTTCTTTTCTAAATAGAAAAGACTCTTAATTATAAGGAAGGGAGAACTACTAATGATACCAAAAAAAATACATTACTGTTGGGTTGGTGGCGCACCAAAACCTGAATCAGTTCTTGTTTGTATAAATAGCTGGAAAAAGTATTGTCCTGATTATGAAATTATAGAGTGGAATGAAACAAATTATGATTTCACTAAAAATAAATATATGCAGCAAGCTTATGAAAATAAGAAATGGGGATTTGTGCCAGACTATGCAAGATTAGATATTATTTATGAACATGGCGGTATTTATTTAGACACTGATGTAGAACTTATAAAAAGTTTTGATGATATGTTACAATATCCAGCATTTATGGGTTTTGAAGAAACTGGGACTGGTGAATATTTTGTGAATTGTGGTCATGGATTTGGTGCTGAACCACATCACGAGATTATTAAATCTGCGCGTGATTTGTATGACAAATTGTCTTTTATAAAAGAAGATGGAACTTTAAATATGCTTGCATCTCCTTTCTATACAACACAAAGTTTAAAAAAATTTGGATTGGTACAAAAAAATAAGCAGCAGGAATTACCAAATATGATTGTTTTTCCTTCTGAAGTATTATGTCCTAAAAATTTCATGACGGGTAAAGTGAATATTACAAAAAAATCTGTATCTATTCACCATTTTACAGCATCTTGGTTGGACGATCAGATTAAAAATGATTTAAAGAAACAACAAAAATTCAATAATATTTTTGGAAAAAAGCTTGGTGCTAAGATGTTATATTTAGATAGTGTTAGAGAAAAATATTTACATTTTACTATGATTGGAGCTGCTGGAAAAAAAGTAATATCTAAAACTAAAGGAAAAATCGTTTCTGTTTACGAGGACTATAATAGATTCCATCAATTAAGTAAAGCTAAATCATTTAATCCTAAAGAAACAAATAATGTTGTTCTTATGGATCCATCGAAAAATGGTGATAATATTGGTGATGAAATTATTATGATAAATTGTATGAAACAACTTCCTGATTCAGTTAAGAAAAAATCTTTAAGTCATGTTTCTACACATACATTACCAGATCAAGAAGAAATAAAACTCCTAAAAAATGCAGAATATAAAGTGTTCTGCGGAACAAATGCTATGTCAGGCACTATGGAATCATATCATTTATGGGTACGTAATTCAGATGTATCAATGTATAGAAATATGGTTTTAATGGGAGTTGGATTTGGATCAAATAGCAAAACAAACAGTAGATACACAAAGAAATTTTGTAAGACTATATTATCTGATAAATATATACATTCGGTCAGAGATAGTTTTTCTGCAAAAATGTTGAAATCAATGGGAATTAATAACGTTCTCTATACAGGATGTCCAACAATGTGGGGAATTACTAAGGAGTTATGTACTTTAATTCCTACAAAAAAAGCAGATAATGTTATTTGTACTTTGACAGATTATGATAGAGACTATGATAATGATCAGTTTCTATTGGATAAATTAAGTGAAATGTATGAGAATGTTTATTTATGGCCTCAAGGAATTGAAGATGATCAGTATTTTGATGATTTAGTCTTACCAGAAAATGTTACACGTCTAAAATTTGGCTTGGAGTATTATAATAAAATTCTTGAAATAAAGAATTTAGATTATGTTGGTACTAGATTACATGCTGGAATTAGATCTATTCAATGTTGTCATCGTACACTAATCATATCTATTGATAATAGAGCAGAATGTATAGCAAAAGATACTAATTTACCTATTATCTATCGTAATGAAATAAGAAATAATTTAGAAAAAATGATTCGTAACGATTTAGTTACAGATATTAAGATGCCTATTGAGAATATTAATAAATGGAAGAATCAGTTTAAGTAAAGGAGTTTGAGATTATGTTTAGAAAAGTATTGACTAACTTACAATTCTATTTTAACTGTGAGCATGATCAAAAACTCTCTTCAACTGAAGCATTAAAATGTTTAAATGATTTTTATCTAAAAGATAAACCAGACTTTAAACAGGTCAATCATATAGAGAAGATTAAAGATCTTATGATTATAGTACCTGTGTATAATGTGGAAAAGTTTTTAGAAAAGAATATCAATTCTATATTGAATCAAAAAACAGACTATTCTTATAATGTTGTTTATGTTGATGATGGATCTACTGATCAATCATTAAATATTTTAAATAGGTATAAAGATATTGAAAATGTATCTATTATTACTCAGCAGAATAATGGAGTATCTTCAGCTAGAAATGCTGCACTTAAAAACATAGATGCAAATTATTTGCTTTTTGTTGATTCTGATGATTATATTTCAGAAGATTGTGTTCAAAAATTACTTGATTGTGCTTATAAAAAACAAAGTCAAATTGTACAAGGAAATTTTGCATATTTATATAAAGAAACAATTAAAAACAATATACTAGATGAAAAATCCATTCCTGGATATCCATGGGGGAAATTGATTTCATCTGAATTATTCGAACATATATGTTTTCCACAAGGCTTTATTTTTGAGGATACTATCATCAATACACTAATATTTCCTTCAGCTAATAAAATCTCTTGTATTGATGATGTAGTGTATTATTATCGTGATAATGAAGCAGGTATATCACATTCATTTATAGATGATAAAAAGATGTTAGATACCATTTATATGACTTATTTTTGTTATAAAGAATCTTTTGATAGAGAATTAATAATTGACTATGTAACTTTTTGTCAGCAAGTTAGAATCAATTGGTTCAGAATTCAAAAATTCCCTGAAAAGATTATCAGAGCTTCATTTTTTCTAATGTGTGATTTGTATGATTCTTACTATTCAAAATCAAAAGATACTTCAATAGATTTCGAAGGAGTTAAATATTATGATTATTGTTTTAAAAACAAGAAATTTAAATCATTTTTAATTCTGATGAATAGTTGGAGTTTATTATTAAATAAGTAATAAGAGGTGGTTATATGGAGAATAAATCTAGAACAGAATATTCGATGCTTAATCTTATAGCTGGTATAGGTGGTTATGTAGTTAATACGATATTAGGTTTCATATGTCGAATGGTATTCGTTAAATATCTATCAGCTGATTATTTAGGTGTTAACGGATTATTTACTAATATCTTAACTATGTTATCATTAGCTGAATTGGGTATAGGTGGTGCTATAGTTTATGCATTGTATAAGCCTTTAGCTGAACATGATGACAAGAAAATTGCATCATTAATGAAGGTGTACGGTACAGCATATCGTTATATTGGTTTAGCAATTGGTGTAGTTGGTTTATGTTTATTACCTTTTTTAAATGTTATTATTACAACAAAACCGAATATTTCTGAAAGTATTTATTTGTTATATCTATTAAACTTATTTAATACTGTTATTACATATTTCTATAGTTATAAAAGTTCATTATTAATTGCTGCACAACAAAATTATATAGTTGTTGGAATTAACTATACAATTACAATTCTACAAAGTATTTTCCAAATGGTAGCATTATATTTAACTAGAAATTATCTTGTTTATCTGTTAATCCAAACAGCTGGAACATTTATATACAATATTAGTGTTTCAATGTTTGCAACGAAAAGATTTCCTTGTATGCAAGATAAAAATATTGAACCACTTCCTAAAGAAGAAAAGAAGTTGTTATTTAAAAATATAAAGGATTTAACTTATTATAAAGTATCCGGATTATTAGTTAATAGTACTGATAATATTCTTATCACTTTTTTTAAGGGGTTGTCTATTACGGGTATAGCGTCTAACTACACTTTACTTATTACGACTCTTAATTCTTTATTAGGGCAAGTATTTAATAGTTTAACTGCTAGTATAGGAAATCATAATGCATTAGAAAACAAAGAAAATATTTATAAAATGTTTAGATTTTTCAATTTCATGAACTTTTGGATATTTGGATGGGCTACTTTAGGGATTGTATTCTGTTCTACTGATATTATTAGGTTGTTTTTTGGTAAACAATATGTGTTAGATATAAGCATTCCGATTATTATGGCTGCCAACTTTTTTACAGTGGGCATGATGAATGCAGTTTGGACTTATAAGCATACCTTAGGTTTATTTCATTATGGTAGATTTTTACAGATATTTACAGGTATTTTGAACATTATTATGTCAATTATTTTAGGTAAGTATTTTGGATTATTTGGTATCTTAGCAGCTACACTAGTTGCCAGATTAATGACTAATTTATGGTATGATCCATATGCAATATTTAAATTTGGTTTTAATAAACCACTCATAGAATACATTATTCAATATATAAAGTACTTATTTGTTCTTGCATTAGCTGCGATTGTATGTTTCTTTACAATGAATAGTATTAATATAGGTTCACTCTCAACTGTATTATTAAAGATGATTATATGTAGTATTGATTGTAATTTAGTATTTTATATCTTTTTTAGGAATACTCCAGAATTTGATAAATTTAAAACTATCTTTAAAAATATTTTAAACATTATTCGTAATAAGATGAAAAGACAAACTATTAAATGTCAATAAATAGTTAAATTTTCTAGAATTTATTGATTTTATAGGCATTTGTCTTGGTTTAGAGGTTAATCCTCTATAAAAATCCTCTTTCTTTTCTAAAAAAGAGTACACTTAAAAGAACTTTCCAACGCAAAACAGTTGAAAGCTCTTACATTAAACTTTTACTTACTGTTAAGCAGGTATCATTTCATCTGTTTTGATGTAGACA
>JALEZJ010000123.1 GCA_022772985.1 Erysipelotrichaceae bacterium
AAAAATAGATACAAATCCACAGTACTTAGATATTATAACTCCAAATAGTTATAATACAAATTATAAAGAAAGGAGTTTCTAATATATGTGAAAAAATCACATAATTAGATTATACGTGAATTTATGAATGAGACAATTGCTGCTATTTCAACTGCCCTAGGTGTTGGCGCAATTTCTATTATAAGAATAAGCGGAACTGATAGCATTAATATAGTAAATAAAATATTTAAAGGGAAAGATTTAACAACAGTAGATACTCATACCATTCATTATGGTCATATTGTAAATAAAGATGAATTAATTGATGAAGTATTAGTAAGTGTAATGAAAGCTCCAAAAACTTTTACAACAGAAGATATTGTTGAAATTAATAGTCACGGTGGAATATCTACTACAAATAAAGTATTAGAATTATTACTATTAAATGGCGCAAGACTAGCAGAACCAGGAGAATTTACCAAAAGAGCATTTTTAAATGGAAGAATTGATTTAATAGAAGCAGATGGAATCATGAATTTAATTTCATCCAAAACAGAAAAGGCAAGAATTTTGTCGATGAACCAATTAAGTGGTAAAGTAACCAATAATATTAGAAAATTAAGAGACAAACTAATTGGTATTGTATCTAATATTGAAGTAAATATTGATTATCCAGAGTACGAAGATATTGAAGAAGTAACCAATGAAAAACTCTACCCCAAACTAGTTGAAATAGAAAAAGAATTAGAACATATTATTTCCAAGTCCGAAGAAGGAAAAATAATTAATCAAGGTATTAATGTTGGAATTATTGGAAGACCAAACGTTGGAAAAAGTAGTTTATTAAATGCCCTTTTAGAAGAAGAAAAAGCAATCGTTACCGATATTGAAGGAACAACAAGAGACATTGTAGAAGGAACAATTAATTTAGATGGCATCATATTAAACATAATTGATACAGCTGGAATTCGTGAAACAGACAACATTGTAGAAAAAATTGGAGTTGAAAAAAGTAAAAATATTATGGATAACTGTGACCTAATTATTTTAATGTTAAATCATAATGAAGCACTAACATCAGAAGATTTAGAATTATTAAATCACTTAAAAGAAAAAAAACATCTTGTAGTAATTAATAAAATTGATTTAGAAGAACACTTAGATTACAGTAAATTACCAAGTGATATCTTGAAATTAAGTATCAAAAACGATATTGGAATTGAACAATTAAAAGATAGAATTAAAAAGTTATTTAATCTAGAAGAATTAGAAACAGAAGATCTTACCTACCTTAGTGATGCTAGAAGTATATCATTATTAAAAACTTCTCTAAATGATATAAAAGAAAGTATATCTTCTATCAAAAATCAAGAACCAATTGAAATGGTAGAAATAAATATCAAAAATGCTTGGGAGTCTCTTGGTGAAATTATTGGAGAAACTTATAAAGAAGAATTAATTGATGAACTGTTTTCTAGATTTTGTTTAGGAAAATAAAGAAAGAAGAATTAAAATGGAGAAATTAACAAAGAAAAATAGTATTTTATATAATCAATTATGGATAAAAAAGGCAATAGAAGAAGGACATATAGAATTTCTACCAGTTCATAAAATTCCTAAAAAATCAATTGGAGAACATATTGAAATAAAATATAAACAACTATATAATGAAGAATTTGATAGATACTATCAAAATGGATGGTTAAACGATTATGAGCATTTAATAAGTGATACTCCAAAAGTAACGAAAAGAAATTCACTATTATTTACAAGAGAATGGTTACTAAAAGCAAAGGAAGAAGGAATGTCCATTCCATATCGAAAAATTTGCCTAACTTATAGCATAGGAGAAATATTAGAATTAAAATACTTCGAAAAAATGAATCTTATAGAAAATCAAAACCCAGACGAAGTTTTGTATCTATCTGGAGAAGAAAACATAAGAAAGAAAGTGAAAAAATGAAAGAGTATGAAGTAATCGTAGTCGGTGGAGGACATGCAGGATGTGAAGCTGCCCTAGCCACTGCCCGTATTGGTCATAAAACTTTATTAGTAACAGGAAATATCAATAATGTTGCAACAATGCCATGTAATCCCTCTATTGGAGGTTCTGAAAAAGGAATTATTGTAAGAGAAATTGATGCTTTAGGTGGTGAAATGGGAAGAAATGCCGACAAAACATTAATTCAGATGAAAATGCTAAATTCCTCAAAAGGACCATCTGTTCATTCACTAAGAGCTCAAGCTGATAAAATAACTTATCCGAAAGAAATGTTAAAAACATTAAAATCTCAAGAAAATTTAACATTACAAGAAGGAATGGTTGAAGACCTAATCATAGAAGATAACACAGTAAAAGGAATTGTGCTAGC
>JALEZJ010000149.1 GCA_022772985.1 Erysipelotrichaceae bacterium
GTTGGGTATGTGCAACTAAGATTTGTGGATTAGGAAAAGTAAAAAATAGATATAGTATTAAATGCTATGGTGCAGTAGGACTATTTCCAACAGATGAAAATTATATTAAAAGTTTAAAGGAAGCAAATAAATTAGATAAAGGTTTATTTTATATGCAAGGTGGATTAGATTATACAAAATTAAAAGGAATAAAAAGAAAAATGCTACAATTAGTAGGAAATGCAATGGAAAAAGATAATAAGCCAGAAAATCAAGAAATGATAAAAATATTTAAGAGTGGGGCTAACTTTGTGGCAGAAAAGAATTTAGAACCTATGATACAATTTTTAAACTCAAAAAAATAAAATTAATGTTAAAAAAATTTAAGTAAAAATTATGATTTGATAATTGGAGGAATAAAAAATGAAAAACGAAATATGCCAAAGTTGTGGTATGCCTATAACTTCAAATGAACAATTAGGCACAAATAAAGATGGAAGTATCAATATTGATTATTGCAAATATTGCTATAAAGATGGTGAATTTATAGATAAAGTTACAATGGAAGAATATATAGAGATGTGTTCTCAATTTGGCTCACAGGCAGGAATGACAAATGAAGAGATGAAAGAACATTGTAAGAAATTATTCCCGACTTTAAAAAGATGGAAAGTTAATTAAATTACTATTTGAATGAGCAAGTAATTTGTATGGGGAGATTGAAATGAAAAAATGGAATATAAAAAAAGTATTAATTATAATTTCGATTATTATAATTTGCTTAGGAATAATATTGGGTTTAAGTATTTCTAAGGAATTAGAGAAGGCACTTCCTAGTGAAAAAATATATGTGGACGGTTCGGACTTTTCTGGATTAGTGCAAGTGGGAGGAATAATAGCTTCAAAATTATTAGGAATTGTAATTGTAATTTATAGTATATTCATTGATGCATTAATTTGGATTATATATGGAATTGTTTTAATTATAAAGAAAATAATAAAGAGAATAAATGATAAAAAATCTATTTAGAGACAACTTACAGGTTATAAAATAGATATAAAAAGCGAAGGTGTTAAAATGGATAAATTAGAAAGATTTGAAAAAGTACTCAATGATATTGTTAATGAATAAATCAAATTAGGAAAAGAATTAGAAAAATTAAGAAATGATGGAAAGAGGAGGATTGTATTAATGAGTGAAAGATTTAAAAGTTTATCGGCAGTAATGTTATTATTAACAAGAAATAACGGAAATAATGAAGAAATACTATTCCAAAAAAGAAGAAATACAGGATATTGTGACGGATTTTATGATTTATCTGCTTCTGGACATGTTGATGCAAATGAATCAATGAAACATGCAATGTGCCGTGAGGCAAAAGAAGAACTTGGAATAGAAATTAACGAAGAAGACTTGGAGTTTGTTTGCCTAATACATAAAAATTCTAATGGATGTATTTATTATAATGGATATTTTAAAGCAAATAAATGGAATGGCGAACCGGTAATTAATGAGCCACAAAAAAATGAAGAATTAAAATGGATTAATATTGTTAATGATAGAGTTATAGCAATCCAAAATTATAAAAATAACATTAAATATAGCGAATATGGTTGGTAAGTTAAATTTATTAAGGAGATTTTAATTATGGCAATGTGGAACCCTTGGAGAGGATGTAGAAAATGTAGTGATGGTTGTTTACATTGCTATATTCATAAAGGAGATTTAAAAAGAAATGTTAATACTAATGAAATAGTAAGAACAAAAGATTTTGAAAAGCCCATAGAAAAACTAAAAAACGGAAATTACAAAATGAAGTCTGGAAGAGTTTATACTTGTTTTTCAACAGATTTTTTAATTGAAGAAGCAGATGAGTGGAGAGAAAAATGCTGGAAAATAATAAAAGAAAGAAAAGATTGCACATTTTTGTTTTTAACTAAAAGAATAGATAGATTTATGAAATGTATTCCTAATGATTGGGAGAATGGTTATGATAATGTTGTAGTATGCTGCACTATTGAAAATC
>JALEZJ010000124.1 GCA_022772985.1 Erysipelotrichaceae bacterium
TTCCCTTTTTATTATTATCTTATTTTTATTATACAATATAATTACAAACTTTGTCAAAAAAATTATCGCATATTTTACATATATTGGTATTAAACTATTTATAGGTGATGATGAGATGAATTTAATTCCAACAGTTATTGAGAAGTCTAATTATGGAGAGAGGGCTTATGATATTTATTCTAGGTTGTTAAAAGATAGGATTATTATTTTGAGTGGAGAGATTGATGATGGTCTATCTAATAGTATTGTAGCGCAATTATTATATTTAGATGGAATTAATCATGATGATATTAATATTTATATTAATTCTCCGGGTGGTTCTATTACAGCGGGAATGGCAATTTATGATACCATGAATTATATTACGAGTAAAGTGTCAACTATCTGTATTGGGATGGCTGCTTCCATGGCGGCATTTCTGCTATCTAGTGGCGAGAAAGGAAAACGTTATTGCTTAGAAAATGCAGAAGTCATGATTCATCAACCATTAGGTGGGGCACAGGGGCAAGCAACAGAAATTAAGATTGCAGCAGAGAGAATTCTTAAATTAAAGAAACGACTTAATAAAATCTTAGCAAATAATACGGGAAAAAGTTTACGCAAGGTTGAGAAGGATACAGAAAGAGATTACTTTATGGAAGCAAATGAAGCTCTTAAATATGGAATTATTGATGAGGTACTAAAAAAGAGATAAATGGTAATTGTTGATGCTACCTTTATCTCTTTCTTTATTATTTTTTTATAAATATTCTTATGTTCAAGTTTTGCGCCTACAACCGTAAAACTATTTGTTTTTTTATTTTTTACGGTTCTATTAAAAAAATTATTAGAAGTATTATGTTAATTTACTCTCAGAGTGTTTTGTATCCTATACTTTTACATTACTTGTTTTGATGATTTATTTTAGTTAGCCTATTATTATTTACTTTTACTTGCTATTGCTTTTACTAGTTTTTTTGCATGAGTATTTGTTTGAAAGTTCTTATTTTCTCCATCTGAAAAATAGTACCTTAATCTATCTAAATTATCTACATACATCGTTAATGTAGAGAAGTCAATTTGAAAATTATTTCTGTATTCTTCACAGAAACTTCTTAATACATTCTCTTGTGAATCATTCGTTATGATTTGATAATTGGAATATGCTAGGAAATGACTCCAGTAATTATCTATTTTTAAATTTGGATCTCTATCTAGTAAGCAACTTACTTTTCTAGCGAAGTCTAAATAGAAGTTTAAGTATTTTTCTCTTACTGATTCTAATTCTATTTTTGGGGCTAGTTCTTCTTCTATTAAATATTTTATGATATCATTACATTGCTTTGGATATTTTCGTTCTTCTGTTTTCTTATCTATATAATACTTCCAAAGATATTCCATTAGTAAGGCACTACTTAGTTTGCACTCTTCTTTTGGTACTATGTTTTTTTCGTCTGAAATCGTTAGAGTTCTTTTTGGAAATTTCTTTAAATATTCTGTTACATAATCTATGATTTCTTGTTTTTTTCTTTTTGACATAAAATAGGGATTGATTACTGACTCATCATAGATGCTTAATTTATAATTTGGTTTTAAGATTCCATCTTGGGTAAACTCTATATGTGGATCATCAAACCAATCTTCTTTATTTTTTCTTTCTATCAATCTATTAATTAATTGATTATAATCCCATAACATATCTTGTATTTCTTTTTTAGAGATATAATATTTTAGGAAGTCCATAAATTCTTCTTCCGTTACTTCGGGAATATATCCTTGTTTTGTTTTTTCAATTAAGTATACAATGATTAAATCATCCACTGTTAGTTTGTGTTCTTGATTTACCATATTGAGTCTCCATTTCTTTTTGCTGTTTATTATACAATAAAATTTATTTTAGGAAAATACTTTATCAGTACTTTTTTCACTTAAATCCATTATTTGGATAAAGGTCTTTTATATGTGTTAATGATGGATTCTGCTACTTTAAGGCCGTCCATTGCTGAGGTGGTAATTCCACCAGCATATCCTGCACCTTCTCCACATGGATAAATTCCTTTGATATTCGATTGAAAAGTCTCATCACGTGGAATTCTAACTGGGGATGAGGTTCTGCTTTCGATTCCAGCTAAAATTGCATTATCATCAGAAAAACCTTTTATTTTCTTATCAAAATTGGGAATTGCTTCTTTTAAAGCAGAACTTATGTATTCTGGGAATAATTCATTTAAGTTCGTTAGTTGGTAATTTCCTTTCAAGATAGGATTGATGTTCCCTAATTTTGTAGTTTCCACATTATTGTGGAAATCTTTTAATAATTGGATAGGAATTTTTCCGTTTCCTAGTTGGTAGGCTCTTGCTTCTAATTTTTGTTGATACTTCATTCCATCTAGAGGATTTGTACCATAATCATTTGGTCCTACAGTTACAACAATGGCACTATTAGCATTTTCACTTGCTCGATCGTGATAACTCATCCCATTAATTGCTAGATGACCTTCTTCCGAAGAAGCATTGACTACATAGCCACCTGGACACATACAAAAAGAATAAACACCTCTGTTATTAGTTGATTTGTATGTTAATTTATAGCTAGCTGGTGGTAGATTTGAGGGAAATTCCATTCCATATTGAGATTTGTTAATTAACTTTTGAGGATGCTGTATACGAATGCCCATTGCGAATGGTTTTGGTTCCATGGTAAGATTATTTTTTAATAACATTTCAAAAGTATCTCTGGCACTATGGCCTATTGC
>JALEZJ010000164.1 GCA_022772985.1 Erysipelotrichaceae bacterium
GGGTGATAGCTTCATAATTCCTGCTACTTTAGGAAAATATAAAATAATAGGTGAAATGGAATTTTTAAAATCATATATAGGGAAAATTTCATAAAAGAAGGTAAGATTTTATAGAAAAATCCAGAAACTATTTTAAATTTACAAACTTAAATATTAATGCATATTCTTTAAAAAGATAGAATATGCATTTTTATTCATTAATATTTTTACAAAAAACTTATGCTAACTTTTCCTTCAATTTATTCAATTCCTCTTCCGTAATATTAGTAGAAACCATAATAATAGTATCATCAATTCCATTTTTTATCATTTGAGTCAATATTTGCATTCTAGCCTGTTCCATCCCTCGTTTTTCACCATTTTTAATAGATTTCCTTAAAATTTCTTCTATCATATTCATCTCCTCCTTCTTTACATCTAAATCATGAATAAACTTTTCAACTGTTTGACTTCCAATTACTTTAGAAAATAAGAAATAAATAATTGATTTTAACATCTCTTTTTGTTCTTCACTTAAATCTAAAGCCACAACTTTTTCTAAATTATCTAACAAATTTTGTTCATTTTTAGACTTTTCTAGCAACATTATCTTTGGTAAAAGCCCACTCTTTTTCAATAATTCAGATTCTGTATAATCATTAACATCAATTATAGTATAATTAGTAAAAGACTTTTGACTGCAACCTGGTAATCGTATTTGGCAATCTTCTAAAAATTTCTTCTGGTTCCATTTTTTATTACCCGTATATAAAACGATAGGGTATATAACAGGAAGTTTGTAGTCTTTTCTTTTAATTTTATCTCTATTAATAGCATTTTGCATAATTAGTGTACAATACTCTAAAAGTCTAAATGGCATAGAATAATCAATTTTAGATTGATGTTCTATTAGGAAAAATGCATCAATATCTTTCATTTTATAAATTATATCAGATTCACGTGTTTTAAAAGCATTTGTAATAAAACTGCTATTGTAATGCTCAATTTGATTTTCATTTATTTCGTATTTTGAATTACTTAAACATAAAGTATCATTAATTAGATGTACTATTTCTTTTTTGTTTAACAATATTGTTCGATAGGTTTTATCATGAACTTGATTTGCATCTTGTAATATTTGATTTTTATCTAAATATTCGTATTTCAAAACATCTTCATTTAAAGTCATAATAGGTTTTGAAAAACTATTTATAGAAATATCTAAACTTTCCTTTTTATTTAAAATTTTATATAGTTCTAAAATTGAATTAAAATCTCGTTTTTCTTCTGATTTATAACGCAAATAATCAATATATGTAAATTTTTTCATTTATTTTCTCCTTATTTTATCCTTAAATCATTATAATATCATAGAATATGCATTTTTATCCATTAATGAATCTCTATAAAAATTCTATGCTAACTTTTCCTTCAATTTATTCAATTCCTCTTCCGATATATTAGTAGAAACCATAATAATAGTATCATCAATTCCATTTTTTATCATTTGAGTCAATATTTGCATTCTAGCTTGTTCCATTCCTCTCTTTTTACCCCTTCTTTCGCCTCTTTTCTCACCTTTTTTAATAGAGTTTCTTAAAATTTCCTCAATCATATTCTTTTCCTCCTTTTTTACATCTAAATTACTAATAAATTTTTCAACTGTTTCATTTCCAATTACTTTAGAAAATAAGAAATAAATAATTGATTTTAACATGTCTTTTTGTTCTTTACTTAAATCTAAAGCCACCACTTTTTCTAAATTATCTAACAAATTTTGCTCATTTTTAGACTTTTCTAGCAACATTATCTTTGGTAAAAGCCCACTTTTTTCCAATAATTCAGAATCTGTATAATTATTAATATCAATTATAGTATAATTAGTAAAAGACTTTTGACTGCAACCTGGTAATCGTACTTGGCAATCTTCTAAAAATTTTTTCTGGTTCCATTTTTTATTACCTGTATATAAAACAATAGGGTATATAACAGGAAGTTTGTAGTCTTTTCTTTTGAGCTTATTTTT
>JALEZJ010000008.1 GCA_022772985.1 Erysipelotrichaceae bacterium
TTGAGCCACGATTTTGTTTCACACTTCCTTTAGCCCTAACATCGCTGTTAATGCGTTGTGCTTCCCTAATACTTCGCAGATACTTACGTGTATAGTGGACTTTCACCACCTAGTTATATGCCATGCCTGGCACACAAAAAACTCAGTCCAAAATAAACTGAGTTTTATGGGTTCTATAATATTTTTTTATTTCGTTTCTATATAATCTTTTGCCATGGAATAATATTGAAATGCGGATACAATGGAAAGAATGGCTGATATGATTAATAAGCAATCACTTACTCTAATTCCAACAAGTTCAAATGGTAGATTGTAAAACAAAGTAAATACTAATCCAAACATAAGAGTTGCTGTTTTTAATTTGGCAATTCCAATTGCTGCAACTGCATGTCCTTTATTTCCAACAACCATTTTGATAGAATCTACCGCAATATCTCTTACGATAAAGATTACTGCAATTACTGGACTAATCATACCATTAGAAGCTAATATCACTAGTAGGGAATTGGTAAGCATTTTATCACTTATTGCATCAATCATTTTTCCAAAATCTGTTACCATGTTATATTTTCTAGCAACTCTTCCATCGATAAAATCCGTTAGAGAAGCTATTATGAATAGAATACCTGCAATGATATACTTTAATTCTACATAAATATTTCCATGTACAATATAACTTGGTAAATCTAGGCCTAATCCTTCAAAAGGAAATAATAATAAAATCATAATAACAATCGACAATACCACCCTTGATATTGTTATTTTATTTGCTAAGTTCATATACTACTCTCCTATCTTATAACTAATCTTGCTATTTACAAAATCATTTTTATTTTGATTACTAATAGCAATATAACTGATAATACCAATTAGTGCTATTAAGAGGATGATGCCTATTAAAATATAAATTCTTTTTTTGTCTTTTTGAGTAATTGTATAAGGGGATAGAATTTTCATGTTTTTTTCTCGTTCTTCTTTTTCTCTTCTTGCTTCTTCAATATCTTCTAGAGAAATTTTAGAGGTCTGTTCAAACAGATATTCATTAAAATCGTCTAACATTTCTTCTCCATCTAATCCTAAATATTTGGCATAATCTCTAATAAAATATTTTAAAGTAAAAACATCTTTAAAATCGTCTTGATTTCCTGCTTCAATGCTTTCTAACTGACTTGCTCTAATTTTTAAGTCATCAGCAGCTTCTTCTATACTTACTCCATTTTCTTCTCTTTTTAATTTTAATTTTAATCCTATTTCTTTCATAAAAATCTCCTAAACAATACTAAAACAGATATACTTATTGCTTTAGTTTATTATCTTTCGATAATTTTTTTCTAAAAAACTTATGTATCTTTGAAGTTTATTGTTTCGTTTAAGAATAAATATTTTGTTTTTTTCTTAAATTAAGTAAAAAAATAATTATCTTATAAGCCACGTTCTGTACCTAATAATAGGTGGTAAACATTTATCTATAGACTAATCTATCCAACTCTAGATTCTAAATTCTCTATTGTTAGCTCCTCTACCATAATTTGAGTTTCTTGCTTGTGGGGTTTACCTCGTTTCAATTTCTATATTTCTATAGAACTCGTCTCTGTGGCACTTTATATCCTTTATTTCATAGTTAAAAACCTTAGAAATAAAAGATGCCGTAAGTAATTTTCATACTTCCTTAGGTTATTTTTTCCCTAAGCACAAACACTACTACCATCACAGGTAGTGCAAGCGTGGACTTTCCTCTACATCTATTGGATGTAGCGTTTACCCAGATTAATTATTCTCTTTCCCTAAAATAATTTTTTCTAGTTGACTTACTCTTCTGATTAAATCAACATTCGTTACTTCTTTTTCTGCATATTTCAATGCATCTAAGTTCGATTTTAAGTTTCTAATCTCACTTTTTAATTTTTCATTTTCTTCTGCAAGTTCATTATTTTTTATTGCAAGTTCTTTAATCATACTATTATATTCATTATAATCGTGAATTACAATATCTAAGAATTTATCAACTTCTTGCAAACGATATCCTCTAGCATCTATTTTGAATTCTTTTTCTAATATTTCTTGACTACTTAGTGCAATTCTATCATTGTACATATAACCTACCACCTCTATAATAATATTCTAAATTATTATTGATTATTTGTCAAATAAATTAGATTTTTAGATGGAAGTAATAGAAATATATCATAAAATTCTAGATTAGTCAAATTCAGTATATCTATGATATGGCAATCGCATAAAAATTTTTAATAGAAATATGAGATAATACTCTTTATATTATTTTATTTATCGTGTATTCTTATAATATAAGGTGTGTGATAATATGAAATCTTTATTTAATCATTTTGAAATTTTAGAGGATC
>JALEZJ010000024.1 GCA_022772985.1 Erysipelotrichaceae bacterium
CATCTAATTGTTTTTCTAATACATTAACATCTTTTGCTATTACTACCCAATAATAAATACTAGATACAGTAAATGATTTTTCTTCTAAATCATCTATTAATTTTCTACTTTCATCTAATAATTTATGTTTATTTAAATCATCTTTAAAATAATCTATCATTTTATCAAGATTAACTTTATTTGCATTTAAATTAATCTTTTCATCTAATTTATAACATTTAAGATTCAATCCTCGTATTTGATATAAACTTTTTAATACTTGAAAAAAATTTAATTTTTCTCCTTTACTAGTTAAAGATAAATCTATAGCTTTAACTTCTATTAATGATGCAACTTCTCCACTTTTTAAATTAATAAGTCCATCATCATCAATATCTTTTATATTTGTAAAAACTTGAGAATTTTTTATTCTCTTTTTCATTTTATTTTTTAAAGCATGTTTACTCATTTTTTTAGTTTGAGTTTTTTTAATATTATTTAATGCTTTATCTTCGTTTGATATTTTTTCTTTATTAGGGAATAACCCGATATTATCACTCTCACTTTCTATTTAAAATAACTATATTCTTTGCATTTAAAAAGATATGAAAATGCTAAGAATATAATTTTATACATTCTATTTTTCTTTGACATTTGTATAGGTAACATTAAGAATATACAGATAGTTAAAAATATTAATGATTCCATCTTAAATGGTGTGCATGAAAACATAATCAAAAATATAAATAACATAGGTAATCCAATATATAAATCTGTTAATTCTACAAATTTACCTAATGTTTTATTTAAACTTTTTATTGTTATATACATTAACTATCACCTCTATTTCTATATCTTCTTCTATACATTCCTCTAGTTGGCATTATCTGACTAACAGCAGAACCAATACTATCAGCTCCAGCATTCATCATTCTTGAACCAAATCTATTTAATTTAGTTGTAGCACTTGATGTTCTCATTCCACTTTTATTAATTGGATTTTGTCTAGAAACAGCACTTGCTTCTATATAACTTCCCAAATTTTGTAAATTAGAACCCATACCACTTATAGGATTTCCTCCAGATGAAGAACACCCACCAGAACTTGAACTAGAACCTCGCATTTTACTACCAAAATTACTAATTCCTCTACCTACTTTAGCTAATACTGAATCACTAACAGCTCCAGCTTTTGATACACCTTTTGTAATAGCACCTGCTCCTACTAATCCAGCTCCGACAGCTCCCAAAGTTCCAGCAGTTGCAATTCCTCCCATAGTTCTACCAAATCCCATCATAGCCATCATTTGTTCTCTACCACTATTAGCAGATACATTTCCACCTATGAAACGATTTACAACTTGAGAACCAGTTAATAAAAAAGAACCACATCCTATATACAATAAAGATTTAACTAATATATCTTTGAATGTTGAGTTTGCAAAGAATGTCGTGCTTTGAACTTGTTGCATTACTAAAGCAGTTAAACAAATTATTAAAAGTATAACAGCACCTTGCAACATAAGTGATACTAATTGTTCTATAACAGCACCTCTTCTTTGTTTATTTCCTATTGAAGTTGCAAATACTATTGGTGATATTACAAATAAGAATAGAAATTCTATCTGCCTTCTTGCTAACATCATTCCACTAAAGAATAAAGCATACAAAAAGAATCCACCAACTATAATTGCCATAATCCAATTTATAGAATATTTATAATCTTTTTCATCTGGTAAAATCCATCTTGAAGATGTTACATATTTATCATTATACATTTTCTTTTTTGTAAAATTATCACTTTTAATATTATTAAGTATATTCTCATTTTTAAATTCATCCGATTCTTTATAACCATCTGAATGTTCTACATATAATGAAAGCATACTATCTCCTATAGTAACATTATTAGTTGTAAATATACTTCCAGTATATCCAGCTAACTTAATTGAAAATGTAGATGCCTGAGCAAATAAGAAAGTTGATAATAAAACTAAACAACCACATTTCATTATTTCTTTAACTATCTGACCTACAGATAATCCTTCATCAGGTTCCATTACTTTCATAACAAATCTCCAGATTGCAAATAATCCTAGTAAAGTAATAGCTATTGCTATTACTCCACTATGGAAATTCTTAAATATAGAATTATCTGCAATACTATCAATAATGTTATAACTATTTAAAGACTTTAGAATATCAAAAAGTGAATCTATTAAAGAAAATATAAAGTTTATAAGTCCCCATCCAAGAGTTCTTAATAAATCTAAAGCTTTTAATAACATTTAAAACTCCTTAAAATAAATCTATAATTAGATTTACAAGTGAAAGAGCTAAAATAATTCCAACTATACCAAACATCGTTTGAATAATTCTTTGTTTTACTCGAGCTTTTTGATCTACATCTGAAACGGCATATAAAATAAATCCAATTATTAATGCTACTCCAGATAAAGCAATACCTACTCTTAAAGCCCAATTTGAGAAAGTTTTAATTGCTGATAAAATTGAATCAACATTATAAGTTCCTCCATCTAATTTTTCTATTGCTAATAAATTCATAGTTCTACCCAATTTATTAAGGGCATTACCTATGTTATTAAACAATAAGCATTCTCCTTTTATTTAAAATATTAATCATATATCATTCCTCCTTTTTCAAATAAAAGATTGAAAAGGGTAAAAACTGTGTTATAATGGTATTGTTATTGAACCATTTTACTTTTCTTTTCATAAGACTAGTAAAAAATAACACATAGAGGTAGTTACAGCTATCTCTTTTCTTTTACCCTTTTTCATACTAAACCTCTAAATCATCGTTTTGTTCTTTTTCTTTATCTTTTACTTTGCTAATAAATTTGATTTCTTCGGCATTTATTATTGGATAATTTTTCTTATATCCATCCACTTCTCTTTCTTCTGTTATGATAGAACCACGAACACCTACTAAATCTCCTTTATGAGTATAATTATTAACATGTTCTGCTAAATTCCCCCAAGCAGATACATCAATAAAATCTACAGGATATTCTCCTTTTTCATTTTTATATGATCTAGTTACTGCTAGACACATATTTGATACTTTTTTACCATCACCTACTTCATGGTAATTTGGATCAGAAGCTAATCTTCCTACTAAAAAAACTGTATTATGCATATATCATTCCTCCTTACATACCTATATCTTTTCCAAGATATATTTCAGTTAATTTAATATTTGTATCAGAAATAGATTTTTCATTAAAAATATTCTGATACTTTTTTATTTGTTCATCAGTTAATGAACGATCTTCACCTATTTCTGGATCATCTCCGACAATAATAAAAGGACCAGCAATTATATCTTGTCCTATATCTCTGTTAAAAGGTAATCCTAGAAGTTTACCTTCTTCATTGCAAATGAATATTACATCTGAATAACAATCTCTTGAAACATATTCAATATTCCCACCTACTAAATCTTGTTTAGCTTTTAGAGTATTTTCTATCATTTCTTCTTTAGGTAATTCATTTGGTTCGACAACTAGAACTTTGATTTTTCTCTGCATATTTCACCTCCTTTCTATAATTCAATATCATCTTTTTTTAAATTAGATTGATACTCTAATTCTTGAAAAATATAGTCATCATCAAATTCACGGATAATACTCGGATATATTAAATCTTGTTCTTCTTCATTTTCTGATTCATAATATTTTTCATCATAATCATCATAACTTTCACCAATTCTAGAATACCTATAAGAATAACCATTTTCTTTTAAATAATCTAATCCCGTCATAATAGCATCTACATCAACATAATCAGAATATTCATACCATTTTAAGCAATCCCATCCGATATATGTTGTATATGGTGTTTCTTTTTTTATTTTTGGACTTTTCAACAAATTCCAAGTTCTATCCTTGTCATGATCTCTTAAATATTTTTTTACATAATTATCTAAAACTTTATATCCCTTTTTTGAAGTTACTATTCTTACATCTGACCTATATCCCATTGTTTTCATCTCCCTTATTTTCATTTTCTTTAAGCCAATCATCAGCTCTTTTACCTAAGGCACAACAACACATTATTAACACTGCAAAAAGAATTACAATTATTTTTACTATTATCATTAATTTCCTAGCCAATAAAGTAATGGTTGTCTTTCAATTGAAAAAGATTCATAATTTAAATCATAAATACCTAAATTAGATTCACGAAGAAATCTTTTTATATCATAATAATCATCTGTAGCATATCTATAAATATCAGAAGTTGAAAATGTAATAATATCTAAATTTTCTTCATCAGCTAATAATTTTTGTAAATTAGGTTTATTCATTAAATTAGAATTATTTGTAACATCTAAATAAATCTTTTTAGGATTTATCTTTTTTTGATTACAAAATTCTTTTATAATTTGTTGTTTCTTTTTTAATTCTTTCTCATTCTTTGCTGTTATATAAATTACTGTATCTTCATTTAAAAGTTCTGAAAATTCATTAAAATCATAATAATATGATCTTTTATTTAAATTCACTCAATAAGTCCTCCATTTCTGCAATTTCTTCTGGAGTAGCTGGTTCTGATTCACATCTTTTACCATCCCATACCATTACACCATCAGGATCATAGGTAATTTTAGGACTTTGACTATTTTGTTTTTCATCATTTATTTTAAATATCTTTGCATCTTCAATTTTTAATGCAAAAATATAAAATTGTTTCATATTATTTTTATCCAAAAAAGATTTAGGTATTCCAGTTACAACTATCCACGAACCTACTTTAAATAAATCTTTATTATCTATTCTTTCTCTATCAATTTTTACACTAAAAAAAGATGAATTTTCTTTCATCTCTCCTTCTTTTGTTTGATACTTT
>JALEZJ010000047.1 GCA_022772985.1 Erysipelotrichaceae bacterium
TAGGATCTTCTAATACCTCAAATCTTTCAAATAAATTCACAATAACCAACTTCCTTACTACATAAGTTGATTATACCTTATTTATTATGTTTTATAAATAACTTTACATAAAAAGTGTACAATTTTTAAGCGATTGCCATACAAATATATTCATCTTATTTAGATTAGTATATTTTGAATATAATATCTCTTATTAGTATTCTTTGAAGAAAAGAAAAATCCATAAGTTTTTATTCTTATGAATTTTTATAAATTTATCTTTCTATTTCCACAATTTCATATGCTTCAATGATATCTTTTTCTTTAATGTCATTAAAGTTCTCTATTGTAATTCCACATTCGATTCCTTGTTTTACTTCTTTTACTTGGTCTTTTTCACGAGCTATGGTATTAATTGCTCCATCATAAATGATTACACCATCGCGAATTACTCTGGCTTTGGCATCTCTTTTAATAATACCATCTGTTACCATAGATCCTGCAATTGTTCCTACTTTAGAGAATTTAAATAGTTTTCTTACTTCGGCGCTTCCTAACACTTTTTCTTCATAGATTGGCTCTAATTTTCCTTTTAGGGCGGCTTCCATTTCTTCTACTAATTTATAAATTATGTTATATAGTCTAATATCTACATTTCTTTCTTTTGCATAATCCATTGTTTTATTGTCTGGTCTAATATTAAATCCAATAATAATGGCATCTGATGCACTTGCTAAAACAATATCTGATGGAGAAATTGCTCCAATTCCACTTCGGATAATGTTGATATGGATTCCTTCCACGTCTAATTTTAAAAGGGAATTTCTAACAGCTTCTTCGCTTCCTTTTACATCTGTTTTTAAGACGATATTAATTTCTTTCGCTCCATCACTGATTCGATTAAATAAATCATCTAATGATACTGAGTGACTAATTTGATTATTGGTATTTTTCATTTTTAGTTGTCTTTCATTGGCAATATTTTTTGCTTTTTTTTCATTTTCAAATACCATAAACTTATCTCCCGCAGATGGACTTTCACTTAAACCTGTAATTGTAACTGGGGTACTAGGTCCAGCACTTACTAGTGATTCATTTAAATCATTTTTTAAGGTACGTACTTTTCCTGCATAGTTTCCAACCACAATGGCATCTCCTAAACGAAGAGTTCCATTTTGAATTAATAGGGTGCTGACAACGCCTGAGTTTTTATCTATTTTTGCCTCAATTACGGCTCCACTAGCATAGCGATTAGGATTTGCTTTTAATTCTTGCATTTCGCTTAGTAATAATACTCTTTCTAACAGATCATCAATTCCCATTCCGGTTTTGGCGGAAATGTTTACAAACATTGTGTCTCCACCCCAACTCTCAGGAATCACTCCTGCTTCTGCCATTTCCGTTAAGACACGCTCTGGGTTGGCATCTGGTTTGTCCATTTTATTGACTGCTACAATAATAGGTACTCCTGCTGCTTTGGCATGATCGATTGCTTCTTTCGTTTGAGGCATTACTCCATCATCAGCAGCTACGATGATAATAACAATATCTGTTACACTTGCTCCTCTTGCGCGCATTTCTGTAAAAGCAGCGTGTCCTGGAGTATCGATAAATGTTATTTTTTGATCATGATAAGTTATTTGATATGCTCCAATTGCTTGTGTAATTCCTCCTGCTTCTCCACTTACTACATTTGTTTTTCTAATTGTATCTAGTAAAGTAGTTTTCCCGTGATCAACATGCCCCATAATGGTTACAACAGGTGGACGATTTACTAATTCGGTTTCATCATCGGCAATTTCTAGTTCTTCAAAATTTACCTCAGAAGTTGTTTCTTCTCTTTTTAGTTCTTTTCCGATATCTCCGCTAATAATAGATGCAGTATCAAAATCAATTACTTGATTTAAGTTCATCATCATTCCTAGGGACATTAATTTTTTTATTACTTCTCCAACTGAAATCCCAAGAGCAGTTGAAAATTCCCCAACAGTCATTCCTTCTTTATATAATACTACATTATCATCTAATTCTACTGTATTAGCTTTTAATTTGTCTTTATGTTTATACATTTCTTTTCTTTTCTTTAGAAAATCATTTTTTTTGTTTGTTTTGTTGTTTAAAGTTGATTTTCCTTTCTTTTTTTTGGGAATTTTCGTCATTGTTATATTTACTTCTTCTTCTATTTCTTCCTCTTGTTCTTCTATATCGGATTGTTGATCTATATTTTGTTGTTCTTCTTCTGATAAATTATTATTTGCAATTTCATTATCTAGCATAATAATTGCATCATCATCTAGCATTTCTTCTTCTGCTACAGAAATTCCTAAACGATTACATAATTCTAAAATTTTTTCGACGCTTAAATTTACATCATTTGCATATTCTTTTACACTCATCATGAGTATCACCTCCACTATTTTTTAGATTTCTATCATATTCACTAACTCCTCATAAATACTATCAGGTACTGATGTTTCTAACCTTCTATCTAATATTTTATTCTGTTTGGCTTTTTTTATGACGTCAATATCTTTTTTTAGATATGCTCCTCTACCGTTTGCTTTTCCAGTAGTATCAATAAATACGTGATTGGTATTATCACGAACGATTCGAATTAGAGCTTTTTTTTCTAATTTTTCACCAGTTACGACACAACTACGCATTGGTATTTTCTTCATTTTTTATATTCTCCTCTTGATTTTCAATATTTTCTTCCGTGATAGTTGACTCTTCTTTGATTTCTATTTCTTCTTTAGATATTTCTGATGATTGATTCTCTATTAAATTTTCCTGTTCTTCTGTAGTTTCTTTTTCGAATGGAATTTCATTATTGTATTTTGTTCGATACTCTTCTATATCCACATCATCATAACTTTTTACTTCAATTTTATAATGGGTTAATAGAGAAGCTAATTTCACATTTTGGCCTTTTTTCCCAATTGCTAAAGATAAATTATCTCTATTTACTACCGCAATTGCTTCTTTCTTTTTATAGTCTGTAATAAATACTTCTACATCTTTGGCTGGGCTTAAGGCATTTTTTATAAATACGGTTGGATTTTTATCATATAAGATAACATCGATTTTTTCGTTTCCAATTTGCTTTATAACCCGATTAATTCTGCTACCACCAGAACCTATTACGCATCCAATTGGTTCTATATTTTCCATTTCTGTATAAACAGCTATCTTACTTCTTTCTCCAGCTGATCTAGCAACAGAATAAAGAATTACTGTACCATCACTAATTTCAGGAATTTCAATTTCTAATAATCTTTTTAAAAATCCATAGTGTGTTCTTGATAAAAGAATGAATACTCCTTTTCCACCAAGTTCTAATTTAGAAACATAGGCTTTAATTTGCGAACCCATTTCTAATTTTTCTCCTGGAATTGTTTCGTCTTTTGGTAAAAGTCCAAAAGTTTTTCCTAAATCTACATAATAGGTTTTACTATCTTCTCTTGATAGTGTTCCAATTACTAATTCATCTTGTTTGTCTCCAAATTCTTTTACGATTAGTTCTTTTTCAGCTTCTTTAATTCTTTGGACTACTACTTGTTTGGCTGTTCCAGCGGCAACGCGTCCAAAATCAGTCATTTCAACTGGATCTTCAATTGTTTCTCCTACTTCAATATCTGGTACTCTTACTTTAGCCTCTGTTAAGCAAATTTGGCTTTTGGGGTCATGAAAATTTTCGTCTTCTACTACTGTTCTTACTGAAAATAGTTTAATTTCTCCGGTATCAGGATTTACGACACATCTAGCTGGTCCACCTTTTTTCTTATAAGCTGCTGACAAAGCTTGTTCCATTGCTTCTATTACAATTGATTTATCAATTCCTTTTTCAGCTACGATCGCATTTAAGGCATTCATAAATTCTTTCATTTGTTTTTTATTCATAATTTTCTCCCTTCTCTTTTGAAGATATATCTAAAATATAACTATCTTCGATGATGTTTGCTTTATCTAATAATGGATTAATTAAGTGTGTTACTTCCACACAAGTATCTATATCTATTATTTTATCTCTATCAATTACAATTCTTAAAAAGTTATTACTTCCTTCTTTTTCGTAAACGATACTATCAATCGTAATACCTATTTTAGATACTTCTTTTTCAATTAAATCTCTTACTTGTTTTTCAATCATATATCCTCCTAATATATTAAAAAGTGGACTTTTATAAGGCCACTTTTTCTTCAAGACGTGTTTATTGTATCATATTTTTTCATTTCTTACAACTATATTTTGATCTTTTGGGTGTAAAAAATTTTTAGGGGCAAATTAAATGAGTGTGTTATAATATTTACTGAATAAAAGGTGGTTAAATATGAATGCACAAAAACTAATTGGAATTGAAATTAATAAATTAGATAATGAATTTAATAAATTATTAAAA
>JALEZJ010000071.1 GCA_022772985.1 Erysipelotrichaceae bacterium
TAATATTTCCCTAGGAGAATACTCAACTTCTACAATCTCCATCTTACCAGCTTCTATTTTACTAATATCCAAAATTCCATTCACAATCTCTAACAAATTATTACTTGCCATAATAATATCTTTAGCCTCTGTTTTCGCTTCCTCTAAACTCGTATCCTCTAAAATAGAATTACTAAAACCAACAATAGCATTTAAAGGTGTTCTAATTTCATGAGACATATTTGATAAGAAGTCAGTCTTAGCCTCATTCGCTCTTTCTGCATTATTTTTCGCAAGCTCTAACTCATTTAACATCTTTAAATCTGGATTCTCAATCGTAAAATACATCAAAAATGTTACAAAAGCCTCAGCTGGAGTTAACAAAAACAAACTAGGATTAATACTCTGAATAATCATAACCATAAATCCAAATATCAAAAAACTAAAAATAGGATAATACTTTTTTTGACCAAGACTCTTAAAATTAGATGAAATACAAATAAACATTAAAAGAATAGATATCGCTGAAATAATATAAATCAAATAAACCCCTATTCCTTTTGGGATAAATAATCCATTCATTTCCATACATTCTAAAGGCGCCACTAAAGAAATAACACTCAAAATAAGATAAGCACTAAAATTAAACATTAAAATAGTTTTCTCTTGATACCATTTCTTATCGTTAAAAGATATTACAAGAACATAAGTAGTAAATAACATAATCCAAGTTAAAAAATACAACAAAATAAATTTAATACTCAATATATAAAGAAAAGAATTAGCAGAAAATCCTAACTTTACAATCACATAACTTGCTATTTCAAAAATAGTACCAATTAAAGTAACAATAATAATAGAAGAATAAATTTTATTTTCCATATAATCTACTCTTTTTTTAGAAAAATAAACAACTAACAATAATGTAATATAAATACAAGATGTAATTGTATAAGAAATATTACTCATTTATAAACACCTCTACTCTCAAATATATTGTATCAAAAATTAAAAAGAAAAGCTACTATTTAAAAAAGAGTATTCTTCATACCCTTATTCAATTATCTCTCAAGTTTTAACTTTTTAACATTTCCCTTTTCTACTTCTTTTTCTAAATAATCATCATATAACTTATTTAATTCCGCTATTTTAGCTTTCATCATTAAATTTCTTGGAATTTCTGGTAATTCCAAATACCTATTTGGAACATGATATGAATCTAAAGTAAATAATACTTGTTCCTGAATAACTTCTTGAATTTGATATTTTTCTGCTTCAGATAAACCTTCCACATATTTAAGAAATACAACCGGAACTTCTTTTCTTTCCTCATCTGGAACTCCTATTACGGAACAATCCATAACCCCATTAATATTTTTAATAACATTTTCAATTTTAGGAGACCATACTTTATGCCCATCTGAAATAATAAGTCCATTTTTTCGACCAGAACAAAAAGTTCTTCCATCAACATCCAAATATCCTAAATCACCAGTATGATACCAAACAGTCCCATCTGAATGCGTTAAAAATACTTCATCAGTAGCTTTCTTATTATTGTAATATTCCAAAAATATATTAGCATTATCTTTTTTATAACAAATTTCTCCCACTTGATAATACATAAGCCCCTTCTCATAATCAATAGCATCAAAATCAGCGCACTCATTTTCTTCATCATAAGCAAAAATTCCCATACTATTTCCTGGAAGAATCACTCCAACACTACCTTCTTGATAAGCAGACGGATTAGCTAAAACCCCATTCGGACTATTAGATGGACCCACTTGTTCCGAAGTACCAATAGCATTTGCAACAATAGCTGTACTACCATGTCTTTTTTGTATTTCATTAGTTCTTCTTTCTAATTCCAAAAATAATAAATCCCCACCAGAAATAAACATTTTTTGAAAAGATAAATCTACTTGTTTCCCTCTTTTTTCAGCATCTTCAATAAAATCATTCCATTTTTCTAAAATAATAGGACCTAACAAATTAATTTCACAATGAGCTTGCAAAAGCAATTTAGGAGCTTTTAAAGCATTAAACAATGGACATAATCTAGTAGTCATACCATAACGAATCGCTAATAAAATATCATCCCAAAAATAAGAACTACAAGTAGGCATAGGATTAAAAATCTTCCATCGATCTTGAAGATTAAAATGAGCATCTACTTGTTTTTCAATAGAAGCAACAAAATTCTCATTCGTTAAACATACCCCCTTTGCTTCTCCTGTAGAACCACTAGTCGATAATACAGATACAATACGATTTGGTTGACACTCATGCCAAATAACACTTTTCCAACATGATCTATTAGTAATAGCATCCCTAGTTAAATCTTT
Organism: Erysipelotrichaceae bacterium; assembly: GCA_022772985.1. Taxonomy (GTDB): domain Bacteria; phylum Bacillota_I; class Bacilli_A; order RF39; family UBA660; genus RUG11198. The sequence goes on from JALEZJ010000071.1 coordinate 2,328, forward strand.
AAAACTTAACCATTTAGAATCTTTTATCTTCTCTTTAGCAAATAAAAATTTAGTACAAAAACTAACCATATTTACTAAAAAATTCTCTTTATTTTGATAATCAGAACCAAATGGTAAAATACCAAATGGCAAAGAAGATGACAAAGATAATGGAAGTACTTGTACCCCTTCTACCCCCTCAATCATCTCTTTATATTTAGAATAATTTAAATCAAGCGTAACCAATAATTTAGCCTTTGTTTCTAGCAAATTAGCTTTAACAACATTTGGACTACTAATTGGATCAATTGGTCTAGAAATAGCCCCAATGACATTTAAAGCAAAAAACAAATAAATAGCCTCTGGAGTAGAAGGTATAGAAAATACCACAAAATCATTTTCCCTCAACCCTAACTTTTCTTTTAATATATAAGCAAACATCATCATATGATCAGAAAGCTCTTTAAAAGTAATTTTTTGATTATAATACTCATAAGCAATACGATCTGGATATTGATCTGCTGCTTCTATAATATAATCACTTACCCTTTTAACTGGATATCTTTTATTCCTTGATTCTTTACTATAAAACTGTTGATATGGTTCATCAATAGTTGGATACCCTGTTAACTCTTTTCCTAAATTTTTTTCTACTTGCAAAATAATCTGCTTTAGTTCCTCATCAGAAAGTTTCATCCTATTATTTTCTATTTGATATATAAT
>JALEZJ010000079.1 GCA_022772985.1 Erysipelotrichaceae bacterium
AAAATGTTTAGTACTAGAAAAAGGAGAAGTTCGTTATTTTGGAGCGGTCGATAAAGCTATCGAAATGTATAGACAACAAGATGAAAATAAAGAAGTATCTAAGATTCTAGGAAGTCATGATCACGCTACTTGGATAACTCCCCAAAAAACGAAAATGACACAAATCAGTTATATTAATAAAAAAGAAAATATCTTTGAGCCAAGAGAGAAAATAGGCTTAAAATTACAATGGGACAACTTACAAGTAGTAGAAAACATTGGAATTAGAACAGTCGTAATTAACTATAACCGTGAAGCGGTTGGATCTTCTGTTTACTATGGTTCCTATAAAAAGAAAAAAGACACCAATGAAATTGAATTATATTACGAATTTCCAAATTTAGTAACTGGTTCTTACTATATGACGATAGCCCTCTTTCAATATGATGAAAAAGGAAATGAAATACTGGACGACTATTGTTTAGGATTAACTTTTAAAATTCAAGAAAAAGATAATTTAAATTGGGACACTCCTAAATGGGGAAGTATCATCTTTAATCCACCTACCAAAAAGAAATTGGAGAAATAATCATCCTGATTTCTTTTTATTTTACAAAAAGGATGTCAAATTATTCACTTTAACTTGTCTTTTAGAAAGAGTAATATTATGATTAAATCTAAGGAGATGAAGTCATGATGAAAAAAAGAATATTCACTCTTTTAGCAATCATATGGATTATTACAATTTTTTTATTTAGTAACAGTACCTCTAATAATTCCAATAAATTAAGTTATGAAGTAGTAAATCATCTAATTACAATTACGAATAAACTACATCTAACAAACATTGAAGAACAAGACCGATATCTAGTTATCAAAAAAATCAATAAGCCAATCAGAAAACTAGCCCATATGACTGAATATTTCATATTAGCCTTTCTTGTCTTTCATATTCTAAATTATTATCATATCAAAACCAACAAATACCTCTTAACTTTTCTATTTTGCTTTCTATATTCTATGACGGACGAATACCATCAACTGATGATTGAAGGAAGAACCGGACAATTTATAGATTGCCTAATTGATAGCGCTGGCTGCTTGATTTACCTAATTTGTCATTACTTCTTTGAAAAAATGAAAAGAAAATAACTCCTCAAACTAAGAACACGTTTAAAAAGCGTGTTTTTACTATGAGAAAAATGAAAAAAACACCTAAAAAGACTAGGCAAATCAGTTAATTTATGGTATACTATACAACCATAAGTATTTTGTTTCTTACTTGCTTTCAAAGGAAAAAGTAAGAAAAAGAGTAGGGGGACTTAATTATGGAAGATATGATCTATATAGAAGATCTACTTAAATTTTATTTAAAAAGAATTGGATTTGTCATTTTAGTAACATTACTATTTGTAGAATTAGGATTATTAAAAGCTGAAAACTCTTATCAAGAATACTATCAAGAATCTACTACAATTATTTTAGTAAATCCAGTAGATGAAGAAGGTACACAAATAACTGGAAGCGGTTCTTTAGACAAGTATTTAACACTTTTAGAAAGTAAAAAATTAGCTACCAATGTCATTTCTAATTTACAACTAGATACATCCACATCTGCTTTGCTCGGGCAAGCAACTTTTACAATGGCAACAAACTCACAAATGATTACAATTACAATATCAGATGAATCAGACGAATTAGCAGCATCTATCGCTAATACCTATGTAGCAGAATTAAAAAAAGAAGTAAATTCTATTTATAGAGTGGATAATATCATGGTACTTGATGAAGCAGTTCCTACAAATAACAAAATAATAACAGAAAAAAATAATACCTTACTATTCGCTTTAGCTGGTTTTGTGATTAGTTCTGGAATCATTATCTCTATCTATTGCTTTAATGAAAATATAAGAATCATGCTTAGAAAAGAACCAATTTTAGGAGTAGAAATTTTAAAAACAACCTATTTTAAGAAAAAAGAAAATCTCTTTGAAATAAACAAAAAAAATCAAGAGAAACTAAAAAAAATAAAATCGATGTTATATAAAGCCCAAAAGGAAAACCAAATAAAAACCATCATGATTACTAGTGAATCAAATCACTTCCAAAGTAACTATTCTGTATCTTTGGCAACTTCTTATATAGATATTACAAGAAAAGTATTATTAATTGACTGTAATCGTTTAGGAAAGTTAAGTCAACAAAATGAAGAAGGACTTTTAGATTTAATCAAAGCTCCTGCTAATACTTTTAATAACAAATTAAAAAAATATACCAAATATTTAGAAGAAGTAAATATACATCTTCTTCCATTAGGAAATTTAGAAAAACACGATATCAATGAAATTACTGATCCTAACTTTATTAAAGTCTTATCAAAAATAAAAGATCAATATGATATAGTTTTCATAGAAGTTCCTGATGTATCCTCATCTTTTGAAGGAATGGTATTATCAGATTTATTAGATGCTACCATAGTAGTAATGAATAAAAATAAAGTTACTACCAATAAAATAAAACAATTTTCTGATGCTATTGATAAAGAAAAAAATAAATTTATTGCCATTGCTCCAGTAAAAGTAAAGAGAAGTATAAATATAAAAAAGAATAATATCTTTAAAAAGTTTACCATTAAGAAAAAGATTCATATTTTCAAAAAAATTAGTCTTAAAAAAGAAAAGAAAAATATTTAGCACTTTACACTTTTTCTAAATATTTTTTTATTTTTGTATATTTCTTGAAGTTTTAATCAATATCATATATAGTATATCCATATAATCTATTATTTAAATTAAACTGAATATTAAGGAGATTATAAATGAAAAAAACTTTAGTAGTATTATTAATTATTTTTATTATTATAATACTATTATTTATCTATTGTTCCTGTATTTTAGCAACTAGAACAGATAATATCCATTACCAAGAAAAAGACTTAACCGAGTCTAATCTAGAACAAAAAGATAAGAATAAATAAGTATTATAAAAAGAAACAAGGGAAAAGTTATGAACAAAAAGAAATTAATTAAATGGTTAATGCTTCTAGTATGGATGTTAGTAATATTTTTATTCTCTAGTCAACCTCATTCCGGAGAAATAACCAAAAGCATTATCGAACAGATAATGCCTAATATCAAAACAAATTCTTTACTTGATATGATAAACTTCATAGTAAGAAAATCTGCCCATATAACAGAATATTTTATTCTAGCTCTACTAACTATCTCTTTATTAAAAGAATATACCAAAAAACAAAGTGTTATCTTAGTATCTAGTCTAATATTCTGTTTTATCTATGCTCTAACAGATGAATTCCATCAATCATTTATACCAGGAAGAAGTAGCTTATTTAGAGATGTCCTAATCGATACTTCAGGAAGTGTTCTTTCTCTAGTTTCTTATTATTTATATCAAAAAAAATTTACCACAAAAAAACTATGAAATAGATTAAAAAGTTTATTTCATAGCTTTTTAGTTATCAACACTTTTGTGGATAACTAATTATCATCTCTTCTCCTACTAAGAATAATTAATAACATTCTAAATAATTGTAATAAAGTACTAGCAAGACTTGCTACATAAGTCATTGCAGCGGCTGTAAGCATATTACGGACACCACTATTACCTCTTTCATCAGCAATCTCTAACTGTTTTAATTGTTCTTTTGCTCTTTTAGAAGCATTAAATTCTACAGGTAAGGTAACTAATTGAAACAACAGAATCGCACATAATAGGATAAATCCAATCATCGCAATTTCAAAAAAGCCAAATAAGAATCCAATAAAGATAACAAAGTAACCTAACTTGGTACAAAGATTAACAGTTGGAACAATCTTATGACGAATTCTTAAAAAAGTATATCCCACTTTATCTTGAATAGCATGTCCACATTCATGAGCAGCTACTGCCATGGAAGCAACACTGCTATCTCGATAAATATCAGTAGATAAACTAACTTGCTTTTTCGTTGGATCGTAATGATCTGTTAAAGTACCAGCAACTTCTACTACTTTAACATTAGAAAGCCCATTTGCATCTAATATCTTTCTAGCAACTTCTCGACCAGATATTCCCCTATGATTTCCTATCTTTTTATATTTACTATAACTACCATTCACCCAAGCTTGTGCTAATAATGTAATCAAAAATCCAATTACAATAAATATATAAGTAGGATCATAATAATAACCATAATACATTTCCACTTCACCTACCTAACAATTTCATATAAAGTACCTTCTCTAGTATCTTTAATCATAATTCCTTTATTCTTTAATTCTTCACGAATTTCATCTGCTTTATCAAATTCCTTATTTTTCTTATATTGATTTCTTTTCTCTATCATATCTTCAATATAATTCTGTAATTCTTCATCAATATCAGTATTTTTCTCTTTTAATAAATCTAACGACAATACAGAATCAAACTTAGAAACCAATTCTCTTTTCGTATGTTCATTTAATGTATCATCCTTTAATACTTCATATAAAATAGTAATTGCCATCGAAGTATTTAAATCACTTCCTATCGCTTCTCTAAATTTATCATCATAATACTGAAATTTACTGTTATCTATATCTCCATCCATTCCTAAAGACAAAGTCTTATTCTTTAATTTCTGATATTCTCGACTTGATCCATCTAATATCTCATAACTAAATGTTAAAGTATTATGATAATAAGAATTAAGACACATATAACGATAAGCCAAAGGATTATATCCTTTTTCTTCTAATAAAGAAACAGTTAAAAACTCTCCTTTACTTTTACTCATCTTACCAGATTTATCATTCAAATGTTCTCCATGTACCCAATAATTACACCACTTATGCCCTAAGTATGCCTCACTTTGAGCAATCTCATTAGTATGATGTGGAAAAATATTATCAACGCCACCACAATGTATATCTATATGTTCTCCCAAATATTTCATAGCAATCCCAGAGCACTCAATATGCCATCCCGGATACCCAACACCCCAAGGGCTATCCCACTTAAGCTCTTGATCTTGAAATTTAGACTTTGTAAACCATAAGACAAAGTCAGCTTGATTCCTCTTATTAGAATCTTCTTCTACACCTTCACGCACTCCAACTACCATTTCATCTATTTTATGATTAGTTAATTGATAATAATCCTCTAATTTAGAAGTATCAAAATAAATATTCCCCCCAGCCTGATACGCATATCCATCATGAAGTAATTTCTGAATAATTTGAATATACATATCAATATTATCAGTTGCAGAACTCACCGTATCAGGCCATTTAATATTAAGTTTAGAACAATCATCCATAAAAGCTTTTGTATACATTGAAGCAATTTCTAATACACTCTTATGCTCTCTTTTAGCTCCTTTTAACATTTTATCTTCACCACTATCACTATCACTAGTTAAGTGTCCAACATCTGTAATATTCATCACTCTATCTACATGATATCCCAAATAGTTTAAAGTTTTTTCTAAAACATCTTCCATAATATAAGTCCTTAAATTTCCAATATGAGCATAATGATAGACAGTAGGACCACAAGTATACATCTTAACATTTTTCCCATCTATAGGAACAAACTCTTCTTGTTTCCTACTTAAAGTATTATATATCTTCATAAAATTACCTCCCAAAAAAATAATAATCTTGTAACTTTATTACAAGATTATTATATTAAATATTATCTGAAAAAGCAATTAAATATTTAATTGTCTATTTAAAAATAATTTTAAATTCTATACAGCAATATTCTTATCAAAGTTTAAAAATTAATTTATATTTATCACATATAATAATAAAACTTAATAAATACTTCTGTATTTAATTTTATTAAAGATATAGAAAAAACATTAAACCATCCTAGTATCAATTTATCTTTTTTTCTAATAGAAATTTGCAAGAACTATTTAAATAATAATTTTTCTTGTATTTCATTAATTATATTCAATTTATCATAAACACCTTTATTTTTTGCTACTGACATGCATGAAAGTTTATTGCGTGGAATAGAAAATTCTGACCCACTTGGGGAAGAAAAAATATAAACTTCTTTACTTGCATCATATAAAATACTGCTAATATCTTTATCAGTTATGTCATTAAAGAAATTATCTTTTTGGAGCAATATATCAGTACGTAAATGACACCCTTCAGGAATATAAAATGATTCACTATTTTCGGCTATATCATGTAATGAATATTCACCATCTGTTTCAAGAGCATCTAACATTGCCTTTTCTGAGTTCTCTTTCATTCCTCCAATCAATGATGAAGTATTATTTTTATCTTCTTCAATAGTTGGAATATCTGTATCTAATGATGATGAAGTATCATCGATTTTTTCATCTTCTCCAGCCGCAATATCCTTATTATATGACTCATCAGCTCTTTCTTCACATTTAGTTGAAATAACAGATTTTTCTAATTCTTTCATGTAATTTATAACACTGTCTCGATCTGTCCATCCCATCGCAACACCACTTTGAAGAATTAAGTATGCTCCAGTTTTAGAATCCCATTGAAATTGAAGTGGTTTATCTGTCCAATACTTCATATTCTTATCTGAAATATTAATAAATTTTTTCCTAGCAACACTATATTCGTCCATAGCAATATTTGTAGACAAAGCACTAAAAGCAGTAACTAAATCAGTAGTACTTAAATTTTTACTTAAATCATTAACTTGACTTTCTATATATAAAGCAATCTCTTCACTATTATTAATTTCGGTATTTAACCTCTCAAGCCATTCAACAGAATCTTTTATTCTAGCATTAATATTTTTACTAGCATTTTGTAAATTATTAGGAACACTAATGATCCATATAACAGTAGATAGCAACTTATTATTATCTACTGTTATATGATTAATATATTTTATCTCTCCATCATATTTTGCCAATTGTTCTGCATTATTAGAAACACCAGATAAACCATTCTTTATTTTTGCAATTGATTCTTGACTAGTAACAATTTGCGTTGATATATTTGCTAAAGAATCTAAAATTTTACTAACACTTATCTCGCACATTTATAAAACTCCTTTCTATAAAATTTATTTTGTTATATCTTTTATTTTTATAGCTGTGTCTATTAGGATGCTCGGTAGTTCCTCAGAATAAAGAGAATAAACAAAATTTGCAATTTCTTGAGAATAAGTTTCAAGATATCCAACTATATCATTAAACATTGTACTTTTATCATTACCACCTGTACTATTCCAAACTACTTTCAGATTAGATACGTCTTCTTTTATTGTTGCTACAGAAGTTTGTAAGATATCAATTTCACTTAGCGCATCACTCAAACTATTAGTAATCCCATTTTTTGCAGTATTTACCATCTCTTCTGAAATTGTTTTCATTAAAAATTTCCCCTTTCATTAATGAAAGAATAATACCTATAGGTATTATTCAGTTTATCCTTGATTTAATGTATTTTCGATATTAGAGCGTTGAGTAGCAATAGTTTCAGAAGATTGAGACATATTAGTCTTAAGCTTTTGTGATAATGCATCAAAATTATTTTGTAACTTACTAACTTCTGCTTTAATTCCAGCTACTAAACTATCAATATTTTCACTACTTAATGTTCCATTAGCAGAAAGACTAGAATATTGGTTAATAATTTCATTAACATTATCATCTAATTTAGCAATAAATTGGCTACTTAAATAATCTATTCCTTCTTCAATACCTATCGTAGATACAACTTTAGAGTCTGCACTCATTTAAAAATTCCTCCTTTATGCAATATTAATATTTTTTACGTTGTCAAGAGCACTATTTAAGTCTGAAATTCTAGAATTTATATAGTTAATAAAACTTTGAATATCTTGCTCTGAAAAACTTTGTAGATCGGAAACAGATTTTTTACCATTATCTGTAGTCCAAACAGGACTTAATTGATTAGCAACGTAATCATCATAACTATTTTTTGAAGATACCATTTTATCATGAATTTCTTCCATAATACTAATCATCTCAGATAATTGTCCTTCATTAAATTGCAAAAGATCACTTTTAGAATAACCTCCCATTCTATAACACCTCCTATCATTTATAAATTCATTATTACATATGAAATAATAATTGTAAAGAATATAAACAAATATTTTACAATTTTTTTACATGAAAATTAATTCCGTACCATTTCTAATATTTGTGTATTTTAATAATTCATTAATATTATACTCAGCTCCATTTATTCTATTATAAAGTCTTTCTTCACCTTTATATTCATAATAACCATTAGTAACCTCGGGTAATGCTTTAGCTAACATTAAAATAATTTCTCCAATCGTTTTATTAACTGGTAAGAATAATTCATACTTTTTTTCTAAAAAAGGAATATATAAATTGACCAAAACTTTATTCTCCATTGAAATCTTCTCCTTCAACCACTTTAATTCTAGTAGCAATTCCATTTTTAATATTATATCCATAATTATCTGGTATCAGAACACTCAAAGTTCTAAGAGGAGTAACCAGATTATGAATAGTACTATTATTTAATCCTCTACCAACAAAGATACTAGTATCGACAGATACATATTGCTTAAACCATTTCTCATAATTTAATGATTTAATATCCTCTAATCTATCTATAAATACAAAGAAACAATTATGTAGATTCTGAAGTTTACTAAGATAATTAGCAAAATCATTTTTTATTTCAGCTGGTATAGTTGAAATCCATTTTTCTACACCAGTAACAAAAACTACTGTAGGTTTTGTCCTTTCTGTAGAAAATAGAATATTATGCATATCCGAAAAAGATTTTTTTATAATTCCATTCGTATCGGAGAAATAATTTTTCTCATCACAAACAATTGTTTCAAATTCTGAAACAGTACTTAATTTCTGGATAAGCGTAGTAGAAAAATTTGTTAAGGATGAAACATCACTAGCACTTATTAAATGAATAAGTGATTTTGTTAAATCATAATAAGAAATATCTAAAGTATCTACCTCTAAACCAATTGGGATTTGCGTAAGACGAATTGGCATAAATTCAATATCCATCCAAGTTACATGTTCAGGTAATACTCTAACACTAGGAGCCTTTTGTTCAATTTGATGATTTAAAGAATCAATAACATTCTTAAGATATATATTTTGTTGTTCACTATCACAAATCATAGCAGTTTGGAATTCATAAACATCATCATTTACCAAAGCCATTCCACGTCCTTCTATATCACAAATCATAGGAGCTTTTTTTCCAAGCAACATATTGTATTCAATTGGGGAACTTAATTTTAAAGGAATAATTTGTGGAAAATTACTTCTCATACTAAGTCTTAAAGACCTATCACTAATAGCAGTCAAAATAACATAAATACCATATTTAAATCCTTCTCTACTAATCTTAGATAACATTGTTTCTTTTGCTTCAAATTCTTCTTTAAAGTTCTCATATCCATAAAGAATAAAGACAATATTAGGAACTGTATTCCCAGAATTTTTACAATAAAATTCATAGCTACCATTATAATCTTGAAATAAATTTTTTCTTCTTTCTATCTCATCTGTTAACATTTTAAACAAATTATCAATTTTTTCAGTTTCGTTATTAAAGATAACATCTCCAACTTGAGGAGCATTTTTATATACCTTTAAAGTTTGACTATCAAAATCCATGACATAAATATTAACTTCCTTTGTATGATAAGTAGTAATAAGAGAGTAAATAATAGTATTAATAATAGTATTCTTTTCATTCATACTATAAATAACTGTATTTCCTTTATGAGACAAATCTAAAGTTAATAATCCTTGAGTTTGTAATTTAGGATTGTCATATAAACCTAAAATAGCTTCAATTTCAAAATTCTTTTTATGAAAAGAATATCTTTTACGAATATCATCAATATACAAAATATTAGGGAGTTTTTCTAACCACAATTGTTTTACTTGAATCTGTTCTTGAATTGCTAACTTATTTAAATACTGAACAATATTAGGTAACTCTTCTCCTTGAATTTGCAAATTACTATTTTTAGGAAAATCAACAGATTTAAAACTTTTTCCAATATTATTAATAAAATTAATTTTATCATCAATCTCATGATAAACTCTATCTTGAGGAATATAAGAGACCCCAGCATAAGCAGCTTGACCTAAAGCAAAAAATTCATTATAACCAACTTGTAAATAAAATCTACCAACATCCTTTAAAGATGCAGCGTCCGGTCTTTTAATGACTTCGTTAGAATCTCCAGCATCTTGCACCTTTAAACAAACTTTAAATCTAGAATTAGACCAAATTTGATCATTAACAATACCACTAGGTTTTTGTGTTGCCAAAATTAAATGTACGCCCAAACTTCTACCAATACGAGCAGTAGAGATCAATTGATCCATAAACTCAGGTTGTTGACTTTTTAACTCTGCAAACTCATCCGAGATAATAAATAAATGAGATAACGGAATATCCAATAATCCTTCCCGGTAATATTTTTGATATTTATAAATATCTATAGTACCTTCATTTAACTTTTCTCTAGCTTGATTAAATAATGATTGTCTACGTTTTAATTCACTTTCGATAGAGGCCAAAGCACGATTAATTTCAGCAGTATCCAAATTTGTAATTGTACCAGCCAAATGAGGCAAACTCACACCAGTTTCTTTATTCTCAAAAGCACCAACTAAACCACCACCCTTATAATCAATTAAAACAAACTGAACTTCATATGGATGATAATTTACTGCCATAGACAAAATAAAACTAATAATAAATTCAGATTTTCCAGAACCAGTCATACCTGCAATTAATCCATGAGGACCTTGCTCCTTCTCATGCAAATCCAATTTAAATAAATTTCCATTCATAGATAACCCAATAGGAGTAGCTAAACTATTAATAGGGTCATTCATCTTCCATCTTTCTAAAGAATTTAATTGCTCCACATTTCCAACTTCAAACAATTCCAAAAAACCAATTGTTTTTGGCAAATTATAACTCTCATCTTTATTTTCAATAGGAATATTATTAAGAATTAAACTACAATTATTTAAATCAATTTGATTTAATAAATCAATTTGAAAAGAATTTTGCGTTTCTTTCTTTAACTCACTTTCAAAAATTCCCCCCTTATCCAAATCATTAATTCCAATAAATGCTTTACATTCAGTAGGAAGATTAGCCAAAGTAGGATGCATAATAATCAAACTAAAACCCAAGTTACTATGTTGACTAAGTAATTGGTCTATGAATGGATAATCTTTCACATTTTCATAATCATCTGTAACAATAACATAATAAGGAGCAAATCCTTTATATTTATCATATTGCTCATCATTTTCTTTAAAATTTTCTAACCTAGAGGTAAAAACACTTTGTAAATATTGTGTAATTTCTTTTCCTTCATCAAAATTTGTTGCAAAAAAACGCATCTGTTTATCATTGCGAAATAAATGTGGCATTTGTTTTAAGTAAGACCAACCATCTATTTTAGCATTTTCAGTCAATAAAACAATTTTCAAATCATAATAACTATGGAAAGTAATCATTTGTAAGATCAAAATATCCATATAATTCTTGATAAAATTATATTTTCCAGTAATTGCTACAATATTTTTTTCTATAAAAGATAAAGTAATAGGAACTCCTTCAATAAACTTATGTCTTTCTAATATTTGCCTCATTTTAGCATCTAAAATATCATCATCTAATTGAAAATGTTCTTCAGGATAAGAAAACTTTAGTTTAATAGGAATTTTTCCAACACCTAAACGAAGAGTTAGAAAATCTTTCTGATGCAATTCACGCATCCATAAATTTTTGCTATGATTAATAATTAATCGATAGCACTCTAATGGACTAATATTGTTAGATAAAAGAATTTGCTTTTGTCTATTACTTATTTCTATTAATTCAGTCTCTTTCTTCGCTAAATAAGAACTATATTTTTCCTCAATCTGTCCTTTTTTCTTAGCTTGTTGCTTTTTAGAATATTTACGATTTAAAGTAGGCCAAAGCAAAGTACCAGCAAGCATAGAAAAAGACATTGCAATAGTAGGTAATATACTCACCAAATTACGATTATTACTCTGATAAGAATTAAAAGCAACGAACAACATAACCATAGAAGTAGTGCCCATCGTAAGCATTGGCCCCATTGTTAGAATCAAAGGTGTACTTTCTGGTTCTTGAATACTAGGATGTGGATCAACCTTAAATTCTTCTTCTTCAACTGTTTCCATAAATCGAGGAGACCTAACAAAATAATCATTCTCTTCATACAATTTAATTTCATTCTCTTCCTCATCTCTATGAGTAATAGATAACTTTTCTCTTGGAATAAGTTCATTAAAGATATTTTTATTATAATGGACACTATTCATAGGATTATTAAAATATAATTGATTTCCCATAACAATTAATTTAAACCCTAAAATAAAAATAACGTCTCCATGAAACAAATTACATTCCTTAGATACCAATTGATTATTTACAAATGTTCCATAATCTGAATTTAAGTTTTCTAACATCCAAATTCCTTGTTGATAAGAAATTTTTGCATGTTTATGACCAATAAGAGGATTATTACAACAAATAGCATTATCACTACCACTACCAATTGTAAATTGCATATCTTTATTTAAAGTAACTCCAATAAAATGATCATTAACGGGACAAGTAAATAGCACTAAAAAACCTTCTTCTCCTTTTATTTGAAGTAGCAAATACTGATAATTTTCCAAAATAATTTTTTCAAATACTTTTTGATTCTGCCAAATTTTTACATGCTTATTACTATAAGCAACCCATTTTCCATTTTCTTCACTAACATGAATAAGTGTTCTATCTTTTCTATTATTATCCAAATCAGTTACGGTATAACTTCCATTAATATTTTTAGGTAAAGTCAAAATAAACAGTCTATCGTGATGAATTACATAAATAATCATATGAACCCTCCTATTTTATATTTTATCTAATCTTAAGTATATATGAAAAAGAGATATTTTGCAATAAAAAAATAATATCTAAGTTATCCTCTAACAAAGAGTAATCACTTAAATATTATTAAAAAATTTATATTCCAAAAATACTGAACAATATCTTTCAAGCATTACCATATATTACTAAATAAATGTCTACCAAAATCTATTAAAGAATTTTAATTCATTCACTTATTAATACAAATTTTTCTTTTCTTTATAATATCTTACTTCAATATCATTAACTTCTTTAGAAATACTATTTAAAAAATTTAAATCAAAATCAAGATTACTAATATCATTGACTGTTTCTATTCCTGAAGTAGTATTAAAATAAACTTTAAGTCCTTCGATTACTTCAGAAATTTGTTTAACATAATCAGTAAATTCTGTAACACTTTCAGATAAATTATCTGTAGCAGCTTTCATCTTTTCTATTTTTCCAATGATTTGTTCTTCCTTAATAATACTCACGAAAACTCACCTCTATCCCATACTATGCTTTGTCGTATGACCACCTTGCACACTTAAAATATCAAAGTTACTTTGAATAGAATTCTTTGTAGACAGATAATCAGAAGAAAATGAAGTATCTAAAGATTGCTCGATTCCACTAGTATTTAATGGAATATCTGGCGAATAATATCCAATATTGACATAGTCTTTATCTCTTATTCTAGTATTAACAACGCCACCACCAGAATTACTAGATCCATCCTTTACATAATAAGTACCATCATCTTGTATGGTATTCCCTTCAATTGTATAAATATAATCTTCATCACTAGCAATTACGATTCCGGTATGTCCATTTTTATAGAAAATATCACCACGTTTAGGTTGATAACTTTCATCACTAGCATCATGCCATGAACCCGTTCCATTATTAGCACTATTTTTTGCTTCGATAGATCCATCTGAAACACTTAAATAGGGAGTAATTTTACTAATATTGCCAGATTTATGAAATGAATAAGTAACAAATTCAGCACACCAATTATCAGAAGCACTAGCTCCACTATTAGGATAATTTGCCTTATACCATAAAGCATATTTTGTTGAATAAGTACTAAGTAAAAATTTATTCCCTAACTCATCCAAAGCACAATCCACTAAATCTGCTTGACCACTCTTAGAACGATATTTTTGATAAATTTCATCATTCTGTTTTTTTATTTGTGCTTCTTCTGAAACTCTTTTCATCTCATCCCATGCCGGATTCTCCTTTAACTGATTAAAAAAGTCAGTAACATGATCACTTTGGGATATAAGATCAACCCCTAATTGAGTTTCAAGTTCATAAATAAACTTGGCAAGTTCTTCTTCAGAAGAATCAATTCTTTCTGATATAGTAGATAAAATATCAATTTGTTCTTTAATACTATCTAAATAAGCAATTGAGTTATTATCTAAACTATTTTGAATAGAAATATTCCATATATATCTATAATATGAAGATTTTTTTTGAACATAATTCCTACCAGAAAGAACTTCTGTATGAAAAAAATCATCATTAACTTTATACATTTCACTAGCTTCTTTTCCATCCCATCCCTTTAAATTAGTAATACTATCTTCAACTGCTTTTAAATCATTCATTACATTCAAATAGGAATTATCTAAATGACTAACAATATCTTTAATCTGGTTATTATATTCCCTAATTTTTTCTATACTTACTTGATTTCCCATAAGAATCGTCACCTCCAAAAAGTAAAAACTAACCCAATATTTCCTTCAAAACATCCTCTAAATTTTTTTCATTATCTTGATCTTTATATACAGGAATCACATGCAAATGAAAATGTTTTACTTCCTGGCTAATTCCATTATTTTCTTCCAAAGTAATTCCATCACAATGTAATTTTTCCGTAAGCAAAACGCTAATCTTTTTCGCTACCATCAAAATATGATGGAGTACCTCACAATCAATATCATATAAATCTTGATAATGATCCTTTGGAATAATTAAACAATGTCCCATACTCCTAGGATTTACATCCAAGATAACCTTTACCACCTCATCTTCATAAACAGTATTAGCAGGAATTTCACCTCTCATAATCTTACAAAAAATATCCATATCTTTCACCACCTCATTCTTAACTAATAAAAATTATATAATAATAAAAGAAAAAAATCAATCTTAACAACTAGATTGATTCCATGAATATCTGCGAATATTCTAATATCATTATGTACTACTAAAAATCTTTTTATTCACAAAAAAATAAATTTATAGTATAATAAAAATACACTCATTATAGGAAGTAGTGATATAATGAAAAAAATTTTAATAATTTCTTCTTTTTTTCTTATTTTAATTTCTACATCAACCATAGGGTACAAAATAGTTAGTGCCAATGAAAAAATAGAAGAAATTAAAGATCCAATCATCAAACAAGAAGAACAAGAATCCTATCTAACCCCTTATGGATATACAATAGATAATCCAAATGTAGTCTTAGATCCATATGACGTATCCCCTTTAACAGCCTTAATTCTATTTGAAACCGAAAAAGAAGAAGCAGTAACAATTATAGTAGAAGGAAAAGATCAAAACTCTACTTACAAAAATACTTTCCAAAGTACAACCAAACATTCTATTCCCATTTATGGCCTTTATCCAAATAGTATTAATAAAGTCCACATATCTTGTGGAGATAAAACAAAAACAATAGAAATAAAAACATCACCACTACCTAGTGATTTATCAAAAAAAGAAGTAATCAACAACACAAATGATCTTTATTTTATTACATCAGATACTTATCCATATGCTCTAGATAACAACAACGAAATAAGATGGTACTTAATCAAAAATTACTCAAAAAAAATAACCACTCTTCAAAACGGACATCTCTTATTAAGTACAGATACAAAAAATAAGGACCAATCCTACACAGGCTTATTAGAAATCGACTTATTAGGAAAAATTTATAAACAATATAATATAGCAAATGGATATTATGGCTCTTATGCCGAAACCACAAACAGTCTTTTCATCCTATCAGATTCTCTTCTAGAATTAGATAAGCAAACTGGAACCATATTAAATACCATTCCCTTAAATAGCGTATATAATGAAGTATTCTATCTAGAAGAATCTAACACGATAAGCCTATTAAATCAAAAAGAAATTTACAATATAAATCTTAAAACCAAAGAAAAAAACACCCTTCCAAATGAATCACCCCTAAAAAATGAACAAGAAATAATCTTACCTGTATACAATACCGAAGAAGAACATAAACAGACCAAATCCGTAAAATTTACAACTAATACTCCAACCCCTAAATCTAATAAAAATATTTTCTTAATAGGTTATAAAAAAATAGATGATAATTATAAAAAACACAATATTACCATTACTAAAACTTCAGATAATATTCAAGTAGTTGGAAATTTTTCTAAAAAGGAAGAAGTTTATTTAATTTTAGATAAATTTTTAGATAAAAGAATATATGACATTACATCAAATTACACTATTATTAATAAAGAAGGGTTATCTGGAAAATACTCTATCTACATAAAAATAAATAATACTATCTATCGAACAAATACTTACGTAACCATCTAATAACTAATTTATCATACTCTAAAACAAGATATAAGACTGTTTTTTCTCCACCAATAGATAAAAAATATAATCTTGAAAGAATTGAGAAAAATAAACTTTCTCTTTTTTTTATTCTATGATATTATGTTTTCAGGTGATAGAAATGTCTTATCTAAAAAAAATATTAACCTCTTCCAAAGAAATCATAATAACATATTTATTAAGTTATTTTATTATTTTGATATCATGTCTAATTTATACTTGCCTAGGACATCAAGATTTAACCAAATTTATCAATACCTACTGCATATATATTTTATTAACCTATTATCTCCTAACCATTCTCTATCTTTTCAAAAAAAACTATATCAAAGAAAAAAAGATCTCAATAAAAAATTATTTCCCATTAATTTCTATTGGAATTTCAATTGCATGTTTCATGAATATGTTAATATACAAAATAATTCCCCTACAAGAAACACCAACCATTGCTCTCCCAATTGCATTTCTATCTAGTGGTCTAATTGGTCCAATTTATGAAGAAATTTTATTTCGATATTTATTCTTCAATCGCCTGAAAAAATATTTCTCCAAAAAGAAAGCAATTTTAATAACGACTTTAATATTTGCTTTAATCCATCTATCTCCCATAAAAATAATATATGCATTTTTTTTAGGACTAATTCTAACTATCTCATATGAAAAGTATCAAACCATACTAGCACCTGTTCTAATTCACATCTTTGCAAACAGTATTGTTCTCTTTTTAAATGAATACAATACTTATATTTTACTTCTATCCATAATAAACTTAGGTTTAAATATAAAACAAATAGCTCCTAAGAATAGATTTCAGTCCTAAAGAAGTAAAAAAATACTTAAAAAGTTATTATTTTAAATATATAAAATGAAAAAAAGTAAAAAAAATAGAAAATAATTCTTTTCTTTTGTAAAAATTTATGTTATAATCAAAACTGTATTTATTGAAAAAAACTGTCTACTTAGCTCAGTTGTTAGAGCAACTGACTCTTAATCAGTGGGTCTAGGGTTCGAATCACTAAGGGGACACCATTTATTTTTTATAAAATTTTATAAAAATCAATAAATACTATTGATTTTATTTAAAGTGTTATGATATAATACTGAAGCGAAGCAAAAAATGGGCTTGTAGCTCAGGTGGTTAGAGCGCACGCCTGATAAGCGTGAGGTCGATGGTTCAAGTCCATCCAGGCCCACCATTTTTTTGGCCAGTTGGTGAAGTGGCTTAACACACTGCCCTTTCACGGCAGCATTCACGGATTCGAATTCCGTACTGGTCACCAATTTTAAAGTTATAAGCCGTAAGGCTTTTTTTAAAAACGAAGAAAAGGACATGATTATAAATTCAATGTTTGAAAGAGAATTATCGTTTGGTGAGAGATAAGAAAATATAATTTATAATTACTACCTTGAAGTTGATATCGAAAGATAATCCGGAAAACCCGTTATAAAAATTAAGAAAAAAAGAGGATGGTACCGTGCAATTTAAGCACTCCTTGGTACTATTCTCTTTTTGTATAGGAAAGGAACAAAATGACAGAATTAGAGCAATTAAAAAAAGAAATATATCTAAAGAGTAGAGAATTATATCAAGCAAGAGTAGAAATGACATCATTAGGCAATAATCCTGAAAAAAGACAACAATTAGAAACTAGAATTATTCAAATTAGAAAAGAATTAACAGACTTAATGATGAAAAAATCCAAACTAGAAAACCAAGAATCAAAACAAAGGAAAGGAAGATAACAATGATAAATATAAAAGAAAATGAAAAATTAAATATCTTAAATCATAGCTGTGCCCATTTATTAGCTCATGCTATCAAACACCTATATCCAAATGCTAAATTTTGGGTAGGTCCAGTAATTGAAGAAGGCTTTTACTATGACATTGATTTAGGAAATGATGTAATAAGAGAAGAAGACTTACCAAAAATAGAGAAAGAAATGAAAAAAATTTCTAAAAGTAATAAATTAATAAAAAGAATAGAATTAACCAAAGAAGAAGCTCTAGAAATGTTTCAAGAAGATCCATATAAAATAGACTTAATTGAAAATATGGAAGAAGGAACCATCATTTCAGCTTATAAACAAGATGATTTTATTGATCTATGCCGAGGACCCCATATGGAATCAACCAAGCAAATGAAGTATTTTAAACTCCTAAAAGTAAGTGGTGCTTATTTTAAAGGAGATTCTAAAAATAAAGTACTACAAAGAATTTATGGTATCTGCATTGAAAAGGAAGAAGACCTAACTAATCATTTAAATCTACTAGAAGAAATGAAAGAAAGAGATCATCGAAAATTAGGAAAAGACTTAGAAATATTCATGGTATCAGATTTAGTTGGAAAAGGGCTTCCAATGTGGTTACCAAAAGGAGCAACCATCAGAAGAATCCTCCAAAGATATATCACTGATAAAGAAATTTCTCTAGGATATCAACATGTCATTAGCCCATCCCTAGGAAGTGTAGAATTATACAAAACAAGTGGACATTGGGCTCACTATAAAGAAGATATGTTCCCAATGATGAAACTAGATGAAGAAGAATATGTTCTTCGTCCAATGAATTGCCCACATCACATGGTAATGTATAAAAATACTCTTCATTCTTACCGAGAATTACCAATTAAAATTGCTGAAATAGCAAATGATTTCAGATATGAAGCCAGTGGAGCAGTTTGTGGAATTGAAAGAGCAAGAGCATTTACCCAAAATGATTCTCATATCTTCTGTATGCCAAGTCAAATTAAACAAGAATTTAAAAATGTAATTAACTTAATATTAGATGTTTATCATGATTTTGGATTTCAGAATTATCGTTTTAGGCTTTCTTTAAGAGATAAGAATGATAAAGAAAAATATTTTGGAAACGACTACCTTTGGGAAAAATCAGAAAATGAGCTTCGTGAAGTATTAAAAGAACTTGGCGTAGATTTTTATGAAGCAGAAGGAGAAGCAGCTTTCTATGGACCAAAACTAGATGTTCAAGTAAAATCGGCTATCGGACACGATGTAACGTTATCAACCGTTCAATTAGATTATCAACTACCAGAACGCTTTGAATTAACCTATATTGATAAATCTGGTGAAAAAGCAAGACCAGTAGTAATTCACCGTGCAATTTTAGGTTCTCTTGATCGCTTCGTTGCATTTCTATTAGAAGAAACAAAAGGAATCTTACCAACTTGGCTTTCTCCAGTTCAAGTAAACATCATCCCAGTAAATAACGAATATCACCTAGATTATTGTAAAAAACTAAAATGCCAATTACAAAAAGAACAAATTCGTGTTGAAATAGACTCAAGAGAAGAGAAATTAGGATATCGAATGAGAGAATCTCAAACCAAAAAAATTCCTTATACACTAGTAATTGGCGATAAAGAAGTAGAAAGCAATTTAGTAAACTATAGAACACATGGTAGCAACGATACAACCAGTATATCTATTATAGATTTTATAGAATTAATTCAAAAGAATATCCAAAATCATAAATAAAAAGATAACTTTTCCAAAAGAATTGGAGAAGTTATTTTTTTACACAATACTTCTATATAATTTTCAAATAGTTGATATAAAAAAATCTATATTTAATTAAATTAAAGCAAAAAATCAGGATAAATTCATAAATTAAGAAAAAATTAACCTCTATACTAATTAATTAATATTTGCTATCATATTATCAGAAAGTAGGAATTGGTAATATGGCAAGAAAATCAAAGGAATTGACTGATATATTAGAATTATTCAATGAAGATGAGTTTCTAGATGAAGAAGAACTAGAATTAATGAATATTGATGCAAAGTTTATTTATAAGTTAAATGAAAATGCTAGTTATATTGTAGATGAAAGAAATTTGGGATATGTTTTA
>JALEZJ010000095.1 GCA_022772985.1 Erysipelotrichaceae bacterium
AAAGGAATTTTTGCATCAGAATATCCCTTAATGGCAATTCGATAAACATCTATAATTTGCTCTGCAAAATACTTAGAAGAATGAGTCTCCGCTGAAATCCTAGCTTGACTACTCAATCGAGATAACAAATTTCTATCTTGAAATAAAGCCAAAATACATTTTCGATATTCTCTTTTATTTCGAAAAATCATCCCATTCAAATTATGAATAACTGTATCCGTAAAACTCTCATCATCAATACACACTACAGGTAAAGATGCCGCCATAGCCTCAATAACAGTAAGTCCTTGCGTCTCAGTATGAGAAGCCGTAGTAAAAACATCAGCAATTAAATAATATTCACTAATTTTATCCCACGGAACTTTTCCCGTAAAAATAACTTGCTTCTCTAAATGATTTTTTAACACATACTTCTGATACCCCTCTAAATCCGGACCATCTCCCACTATCAATAACTTAATAGAACTAGAAACACCAACAAGTGATC
This sequence comes from Erysipelotrichaceae bacterium, assembly GCA_022772985.1. Lineage (GTDB taxonomy): Bacteria > Bacillota_I > Bacilli_A > RF39 > UBA660 > RUG11198. Next base: position 488 of record JALEZJ010000095.1, read on the forward strand.
GCATCGCAGACAATAACAAATCAATATTCTTTTCTGTTCCAATTCTCCCAACAAACAAAATCACAAAATCATCTACTTCTAAGCCCAACTCCATCCGTTTTTTAGAAACATTCAACTTAGGATTTTTCTCCCGATAAAATTTTTCTACATCAATCCCCGTCGGCACAATATAAACATTTCGATCAACCTTATACTTTTGTTTAAATAATTCATATGCCTTCTTAGTAGGAACTACTAACTCAGAAATAGTCTTATCACAATAAAATAATGTCAAATACTCAACAATCTTCTTACTAGATCGATTAAAATAACCATGCGTAATATAATGTACATAATCCTCATACATCGTATGATAAGTATGAACCAATGGAATTCTTAATTGTTTCGATAAAATTCGAGCAAACGTCCCAATACCAAACTCAGTCTGAGAATGAATAATATCCAAATTCCATTTTTTAATAATCTTAATTGCTTTAATTGGATAAATTCCCGCCAAACGATAATCATAAATCCCAATTGGAATTCCAGGAATTCGAATCACTTTTCCATTTTCCTCAAATTGATATTGCATATTCTCTGCATTAACCGTAACAATATAAACAATATGACCCTTTTGCTCTAAAGCTTTCTTTAACATCAACACACTAGTAGTAACCCCATTAATATATGGAACATAAGTATCTGTAAATATTCCTATCCGCATATCTTCTCCTTCTTTCTATATAAGGATAATGCGATTGCCCCCAAAATCATTCCTAAATAATAACTAACAAATCGCCAAACTAACATAATTGCATTTAAAATACTTCCACTTATAAAATAACCAAAGAAAAAAACAAAACCATATTCAATTCCACCAGTACCACCAGGAATTGGAATAAACGAACCAATAATCATAACATAAGCCGTTGTAACAATAACATCCAAAACTGAAAGAGAAACATTCATTCCTTTTGCAATCACATAAGGCATACTATACATAATAGAAAGAGCCAAGATATTAATAAAAATAGCCCCAATTACAACCCTTTTATTCTTTCTTAATTGTAAAGCATTTTTATGAAAACTTTTCAAATATTCTTCTAATTTTTCCTGAACTACTTTTTCTTCCTTAATAATCTTTATTTTAGTCAAAAAACGAATACATTTCTTACTAACAAATTGCTGAAATCTCTTACCAAAACTTAGTACAAAACTAAATACCAATATCAACAAATTAATACTAAATCCCAAAAAAACCAATCTCTTAATAAAATGATCACTTGGAAAAAGACAAAAATAATGATTATAAACAAGTGCAAAAACACCAACCATAACTAAAGAAATTTGATAAACAATAAAATTTTGTAATGTAACATTAGTAGCTTTCGTCACAGGAATTCCTTCCTTATGCAAATAATAAACTTCCATCGGTTGCCCACCCCCTGCAAATGGAGTGATTCCATGAAAAAATAAAATAATAAAATTAATTTGAATACATCGAAGAAGTGACACCTGCTCTCGATTTGTTCTAACAATTAAATAATAACCAATCCCAGCCAAAACCCGGTAACAAAGCAAAATAAGAACAGCTAAAATAATATACCAAGGATTCATATGCATAATAGAAAAAATAATTTCCTCATAATTATCTTTTAATGAAAAATACAAAACAATACTTAAAACAATTAAAATAACAAAAAAATTAACAATAAAACGAAATCTTCTATTTTTCATAAATAACACTAATACCTGGAAGCTCTTTTCCTTCTAAGTATTCTAGTGTAGCACCTCCCCCCGTTGAGATATGATAAAATTTATCTGGATCAGATAACTTATTAACTGATGAAGCAGAATCCCCTCCTCCTATCAATGTCTTAATATGATTTAAAGTAATAAAATCATAAATAGCTTTTGTTCCATCCGCATACTTAAAATTTTCAAAACAACCCATTGGACCATTCATAATCACTCTTTTTGCATATTTTAGTTCCTGACAAAACAAAGAAACTGTCTTCGGACCAATATCCAATCCCATATCTGGACAATTCATATCTTTTATCATCTTAACTTCACATTGCTCTGATTCTAAAGAACAAGATACGATATTATCAACTGGCAAAACGATTTTATCCCCATACTGATTTAAAATATTTTGACAAAAATCTAAACAATCATCATCAACAATAGAACATCCAATATCATACCCACTTGCCTTCAAAAAAGTATAAGCCATTCCTCCACCAATTAACAACTTATCACATTTTAAAATCAAATTCTCAATTACCTTAATTTTATCACTTACTTTAGCTCCACCCATGACAACAACAAAAGGATGCGTATTTTCTTGCATAATCTTCTCTAACTTACAAAGTTCTTTTTCAACTAAGAAACCGACACCATTCGGTAATAATTTCCCAATTCCAACATTAGAAGCATGAGCCCTGTGACAAGTCCCATAAGCATCATTAATAAATACCTCTCCCAAACTAGCCCAATACTCCGCTAATTTCTCATCACAACCACTTTCTTTTTTTCCATTCAAATCCTCATATCTAGTATTTTGAACCAACAACACATCCCCATCTTGCAAAGAAGAAACCATCTTTTCAAGTTCCACTCCTCTTGTCTTACTTGAAAATAATACTGATTTTTCCAATAACTCTCCTAATCTTACGCTAACTGGATAAAGATTATTCTTCTCTAAATCACTTACCTCTTTTACTTTCCCTAAATGAGAAAATAAAATTACTCGGGCACCTTTCTTAATAGCATATTTAATAGTCTCCAAACTAGCCAATATCCTAGTATCATCTTGAATTATTCCATCTTTCATTGGAACATTAAAATCAACTCGAATAATAACTCTCTTACCCTCCAATTCATAATCTCTAATAGTTTTTTTCATAAACGTCTCCTTTATCCCTAAATATTATACCAAAAAATTACCAAATAGTAAATGAAAGGAGAAAAAAAGACAGGATAAATTCATAAACGTGGAAATAATAGATATTACTTATATAGTGTATTTATTATTTTTTCTATTTCATACTCAAAATCCATACTAATATTGAATCGAATTGAATTCATGCTTAACTTAGTTTGATTTTTGAATATTT
>JALEZJ010000137.1 GCA_022772985.1 Erysipelotrichaceae bacterium
TCTTTTTATCATGCAAAAAAACTTTACTTTGTTGCACTTTTATTTACTAATTCTATTTTCAAAGAGCAATTTTTCATCTATTTTAATAGATATACCCACTAGTGTCAGTTTTCCATAAAACTTTTCACACTATCCTATTTAGTTGACTAAAACAAGAACTAGAGGATAAAACACTGCCTGTAATATTTTGAAAGTCATCTGAATCCATCGCCCATGCACTACTACTATTACAGATACCTCCATAAGCATAATTGGTATTACAATAAGTTAATGCCTTACTATCTAGATTTGCCAAATGCATAGGAACTCCATTAGTAGTTTCATAATCACTACAACTACTATTAGAAGAAGTACCATTACTATCAGTACACATACATTCTGGTGCCCCAGCACTAATCAAATAAGCTGTACCATCTTTTATGTATCCAACTCTCCAACCATTGACATTAAATTTATAACTAGAGTCAGAACAATAACCCATATCTTCGTCACTTACATAATTTGCATTCTGACCACTACAAGCCGATCCACTACATCCATTATTTCCTGTATAAGAAACATAACTACCTGGTGCAACACTAGATAAATAATTAACAGAAGAATCACAATTACCAATAACTAAAATAGAATTTAAACTATTTTGTTGCATATTTGCAAGATTGTACATAGTCCCATCAATATAAACAATAAATTGATAAGAATATGTAGCATTAGACCCTACCGTAACATCAGATTTAATTAAATTAGTACCTACTTGAAAAGTACTAAAATTACCTTCTACAACAGGATTATTATAATCATAATCAGTACCACCATTTACATCTTGAACTAATTTATATTTAAAAGATTCTACTAATAAAGTATCACTAATAGAGGTAATATCTAAACTAAGACTAACAGTAGCATTCCCACTCTTATTATTATTAACAGAGAAAGTAGCTTTCACTCCATCTTGATAATTTAAAACAGGTCCAATATTATGAACATTAACACTAGGTCCTGAAATACACTTCAAACTAGCATCCGCAATATCAAAACCAACAGTAGTATTCTCACTACGCCAGTTATAATAAGCATACGTAAAAAATAAAATACAACTAAGAAAAATAATTCCTCCTATAATAGTTCCCAGTACCTTTCTCCAATCTATCTGACCTAAAAATTTCATACTAGATATCACCAGCCTTATTATTCTCACATTATAACATAAAATAGAAATTAATAAAAGACATTTCTTAAATATAAACCTTCCGGATTAGCAGTCTTTCCAGCTAAAGTTCTATCTTCACTTTTTAAAATATCAATAATTTCTTCACTTCTTCTTTTACCCTCACCAATTTCAATCAAAGTACCAACAATATTACGAACCATATATCTTAAAAAACCAGTTCCAATAAATACAAGTGTAATCTTATTAACATCTTTTAAATCACGAATCAAATTAGTCTGAGACAAAGTTCTTACATAATCATCCTTTTCTTCATCTACTTTTGTAAAAGCTTTAAAACTATGTGTCCCTTCCAAATATTTCATTGCTCTTTGCATCTCAACTACATCTAATTTACTATTATGTTGATAAACATACTTTCTTTCTAAAGGATTATACTCTCCCATATTAATTTGATAAATATATTCCTTTCCAGTAGCGTCATATCTAGCATGAAAATTTTCTGATATAGTCTCTATACTTTTTATATAAATATCTGCAGGTAACATTGAATTCATACTATGAAGTAACTTCTCTGTATCCATTTCTTCCTCTAAATCAAAATGTGCTTTCTGATTCATCGCATGAACCCCAGCGTCGGTCCTCCCAGACGCTGATACACTAACACTTTTATCCCCATTTATTTTCTTTAAAACACTCTCTAATTCTCCCTGAACTGTTCTATTTCTAGGTTGCTTTTGGTATCCTTTAAAATCACTACCATCATAAGAAAATGTCATAAAATATCTCATCTCACATACTACCTCTCTTTAATAAATTATATACCCCATTTATTTCTACTACCATTTTACCAATAATAAGAAAATTATTCAATAATTTCCTTATAATTTCATAATAATACCAAAAAAATAGACAATTCAATATCTAAGAATCATCTATCAAAAAAACAAAAAATAATAATACTAATACATTAATTTAATCTATTTCCCCATCAAATAATCAACAATACCAACTAAATGAATCCCATGAGATCCCTTTAATAAAACAATATCATTTTGATCAAGAAATTTATCTAAAAACAAATAACTATCTCTCTCCTTATCAAAAGAAATAATATTATCCTCCTTCATACCAAGATCTATAGCTCTCTTCGCAATCCATCTAGAATATTCTCCAATTGTAATTAATTGATCAATTCCTTGTTCTACTACAACATCACCAATTTTACTATGTAGATCCTTCGTATATTCACCAAGTTCTAACATATCCCCCAAAATAGCAATTCTTCTTCTCTCTTGAACTCTCCCAAGCAATTCTATAGATGCCTTCATAGAATCATAATTAGCATTATAAGTATCATCAATTAAAATAGTCCCCTTTTTAGTTACCTTCTTTTCTAATCTACTACTAGTAAGTTTAAATTCAAAAATTCCCCTTTTAATCTCTTCATCAGAAATATCCAAAATCTTCCCAACAGCATAAGCTATCAATGAATTATAAATATACGCACGTCCCCCAACATTAACCATAATTTGATCTGCATATCCTAAAACATCAAATGTACTACTAAAAACATCCTCTTTTAAATTCACAGCCTGATAAGTACTCTTATCCAATATAGAAACAGTATTAACATCATACTTTTTCCTTAACTCATCCTCTACTTCTACTAACATATCATCATCATGATTTAAAATAACCTGCCTTCCAACCATTCCATCTAAAATTTCTAACTTAGCTTTCCTAATATTCTCACGACTACCTAAATTACCAATATGAGCCGTACCAACATTCGTAACAATCGCAATCGTAGGTTTTACAATATGACTAAGAAGAGAAATCTCACCTAAATGATTCATCCCCATCTCAACAACCATTGCCTCATGATCACGAAGTCCTAACACCGTAAGAGGAACTCCCAAATGATTATTATAGTTTCCCATTGTCTTAAGAGTCTTATACTTCTTTGAAACAACACTATAAACAATATCCTTCGTACTAGTCTTACCAACACTTCCCGTAATTGCAATCACCGGAATATCATACAAACTTCTCTTATAACTAGCAAGCTCCTGAAGACATTTTATAGTATCCGGAACCAAAAGAATACTTACATTTTCTAGGCACTTATTTTGAGGATTCTTACTTAAAATAAGACAACTAGCCCCTCTTTTAATAGCCTCTTCATAAAAATCATTACCATCTACTCTCTCTCCACAAATACCAACATAAACATCCCCAACACCTACTTTTCTACTATCCGTACAAAATTCAATTAACTCTAAATCTAAACTACCACATAAAAGTTTGCCATGACACACTCTAACAACATCTCTTACATAAATTGAATGCATACCATTCATCCCCTTCTTACAAAATAATACCTAATCTCTGTTTATCTTGATCATCCATCTCTTCTAAAATCTCTTGAATAATCACTCTTTCATCAAAAGGATACCGAACTCCTTTTATCTCTTGATAATCCTCATGTCCTTTTCCCAAAATAAGAATAACATCACCCTCTTTAGCATGTTCAATACTATATCGAATTGCTTCCTTACGATCTGGAATAACAATATATTTTCCCTCTGTCTTGTTCATACCAACCAAAATATCTTCAATAATTTCATTATTATCCTCATAACTAGGATTATCTGCTGTTAAAATACTAAGATCAGCATATTTACCACTAACTTCTCCACAATCAAACCTTCTTTGCCTACTCCTATTTCCACCACACCCAAATACAGATACAATTCTCTTTGGATGACTCTCACGAATCGTAGCAAGAACATTTTCCATAGCAACCCCCTGATAAGCATAATCAATTAATAAACTAAACTGATTAGATACCTTAACACTTTCCATTCTCCCCTTCACTTTAACATCCAAAAGACTCCTTGCCATATCCTCAAAAGAAATACCTAAAAGATCACAAACACTAATAGCAGCCAAAGCATTAAATGCTGTAAAGAATCCTGGAATACTAACTTTTAACTTACCAGACAACTTACCAGCTACCCCCATCTCGATACCAACAAAACCATTCTCCATCACATTATGACATTCTATGAATCGATAATCAGCCTCTTTACTCTGATAACCAAAAGTATAAATATTGCAATTTACCCCCTCTAACATATCTTGACAATATTCACTATCTAAATTAAAAATTCCCGTTTTACATTGTTTAAATAACAATCCTTTACAATATTTATAATCAGAAAAACTCTCATGTTCATCTTCTCCTACATGATCTAAACTAAGATTAGTAAAAATTGCATAATCAAAAATCACATTACTCCATCTTTTTAATTTTAAAGATTGACTAGATACTTCCATCACCAAATAAGTTACCCCATGTTTTATCATTTCTCTCATATACTTAAAAACATCATACGCCTCAGGAGAAGTATTCATAGTATGATAAAAATAATCTTTATAAAATACTCCCATTGTCCCAATAAGACCACAATCCCTACCATGATCATTTAAAATTTTTTGAATCATCGAAGAAGTAGTAGTCTTACCCTTCGTACCAGTAATTGCAATAGTAGTCATCTCTTTATCTGGATAACCAAATAAAGTCCTAGATATCTTTGACAAATCCGTCCTAGTATCTTCTAACTGAATAACTGTAATATCAGAACTAACCTCTACAACATCCTCAACAATAATACACTTACAACCATTTAAAATTGCCTGTTCAATGTAATCATGACCATCTACACGAAATCCTTTCAGTGCAACAAAAGCCATCTTATCAGAAATTTTCCTAGAATCATAAGCAATATCTTTAATCTCTAGATCCAAATTTCCCTGAATCAACTTATAATCTACATCTTTAAGTAACTCCATTAATCTCATTAAAATACACCTCTTTCATAAATAACTAATTACTATTATACTATAAAATAACCAGCAAAATAAAGAATAAAATAAATTTATACTCTAATTATAAATTAACCATAATATATTCTTTAAGTAAAAAGAACATAATGTTCTTATTCATTTTTTTTAAGCCAATCCCTACCATCCACAATTCTAGCTACTAACATAGAAGAACTAGTATCACCTACTACATTTAACACAGTAGCAGGAGCATCAATAACAGTTGCTATAATCGTTAATATAGGAAGAGCTTCCATTGGATAGCCTAACATACTAATAATTAAAGTCTCTGATATAGTTCCACCACCTATTGGTACCGCTGTAATAAGTAAATTAGCAATAAGAGCTACACCTAAAACTTCAAATACACCAGCCATACTACTAATATCTGTACCAAATAAACAAACCAAAAACATAATCTTAAAAACACTCCCTATAATAGAACCATCCTTATGAAAACTAGTCCCAAGTGGAATAACAGTCTCTGCAATATCATCTGATACCCCTATTTTTTTAGCACTATCGATATTAACAGGAATACATGCCGCAGAAGAACAAGTAGCCAAAGAGGTTACTGTAGAAGGAATAACATTTCTCCAAAAAGCTTTTACTCCCCTTTTACCAGCAGCCAAATAAGCATAAATTGTATAAACAAAAAAATAGAACGCCAAAGAAACAACTGTATATAACAAAAATGTCTTTAAATAGCCAATCGCAATACTCTTACCAAAAGTTCCAACTAATGCAGCCATATAACACAAAAGTCCAATAGGTGCATAATAAGTAATCAAATCAACCAACTTTAAAATAATCTCATGAAATGATAACAATACTTCTAAAGCTAATTTTCCACCCTCTTTAGCTTTTCTAATAGAAAAACCTACCAAAATAGAAAAAACTACAATCGCAATAATATGCTCCTTAGATAATAACTCCTGAAAATCATTCACACTAATTAACTGTACCGTTCTATCCAACAAATTTAACTCCTCTTGATCTATCTCACTAGATTCATCTATCACCAAAGATTCACGAATCATCTCACTATCTTTCCTATCCACTAAATCAACAGAATAAGTACTAATAAATCCAACCATAACCGAAACAATAGAAGTAAATAAGAAAACCAAAATAATTGTTCTCATAATTTTAGATAACCTTTTAGGCTCCTTCATCCTAGCAATAGTTGTTGTAATCGTTAAAAATAACAGCGGTACAATCACCACAAACAACAAATTCAAAAACAAATCACCAAATGGTTTCAAAACTTTCGCATCTTCTCCAAATAAAATACCAACAATCACTCCAATAATAATAGAAATAACCAAAATAATAGTTGACTTATAACTTTTCAAAAATTTTTTCATAAAAATCTTCCTCCTTCACTAAGGTAGTGTGCAAAGTTTAATGCACTACTAACCACTTTTTCCTTTATTTTACAACGCTTTTCTAGTATTTTAATCGATACCTCCCTTTTTGGAGTGATTTTTCTACTAAAAAATTTGTTTTATATCTATTAAAAAACGACA
>JALEZJ010000109.1 GCA_022772985.1 Erysipelotrichaceae bacterium
ATTTATGCGCTTCTCTATTGCACGTCTTTTCCCCCAGGCTGAAGATTCTGGTTCATAAGAAAAATCTGCATCAAAAACAGGTTTACTAAAGAAATTCTTTTTTTTGGTTGCAAAAAACATACCTTTAAAACCTGCTTCAATTGCCAACTTATTCCAACATTCACCCATTTCTTTAAGTTTTTCCTCCTCGCTCCTACCAATAAACATAAAAACAGGTCTTCCATTTATCTTTAGATACCTCTCATCTTTAAAGAAATTAAGCAAATATTCGAAATGGTTTCTCCATTGAGACTCTTCTCCATATTGAAATTCAACTAGTGTTGCACTACCACTTTTTGTCTTATCTCTATCAAAAACAGGAGCCCAATCGTTTCCTTGAATATTACCCCAAGTTCTCTTCCATGAGGCATTATCCCAAGTAAAGAAGAATTCTAAATCGATTTCTTTATGTTGCAAAAAAATTTCTGCTGGTTTTTCTAGTTCTTGCTTACCATCTTTGAACCAATAATGATAAATATTAAATCCGTCGATACCATATTCTTTGGCAAGATTTGCTTGCCAAAGAATTGCCTTATAGTCAGTTAAATCGTAGTAATTCTCATTTAATGGTATTTTGGGCTGATCATGACCATCAAACTGGGGCAAGGCCTTCTTTACTCCAACCCAATCTGTATACCCTTTTCCCCAAAAAGAGTTATTATCTTCTGTCTCATGATACTGTGGTAAATACGCAGCAAACACCTTAGTTTTCATTCAGTCCTCACTCTTTGATAAAACAGATAAAACAGACTTAGCTGAAACACTGTAACTATAATTTTCAATTTGAAAACGATCCAATTCCCTTGGCATTTTATCAACAAAACTATTTAAACTCTGCAACAATTCTTTTAATTCAACTTTATTATTATTCTCAAAATAAACCGCTTGTTTCCTTAACACTTCTTTCATGCATGACGAATCTGAAGAAATAACAGCGGTACCTAACGCTAGGGCCTCAACTGGAGGTAACCCAAATCCTTCATATAATGTAGGAAAAACAAAGCATTTTGCATTTTTATAAATAACCGCAACATCTTCATCGGCGACAAATCCAGTAAAAACAATACGTCCTTCAAGATTATACTTTTCAATCAAATCATCTACATTCCACCCTATTCTCCCTATTAAAACTAAATCATAATCAACCCTATCCATTATTTCAGAAAAGGCTTCCAACAATAATTTAAGATTTTTCCTAGGTTGCAAAGTAGACAAAAACATAATGTATTTTTCTGGCAAATTATACTTAGTTCTAACAATATCTATATTTGAATTACTATTTACTAAAGTCCTAGATATCCCATTATATGTAACAGTAATTCTTTTCAATGGAATATTCATTATTTTGTTTATCCGATCTTTAGAAAATTCAGAAACAGTAAATATATGCTTTGCTTTTTTTAATGCAATTGCTTCAGTTGTTTTAAAATAAAACAAATGCAATCCTTTTGTCTCTGGACAATCCCAACGTCCCATATCATGAATAGTGTTGAAAATGTTATTGTTAAAAAATAAAATAGGAGCAGGAAAAGCAAAAAATAAATAGTTATCCGCTTTTATCCTATATAACTCAAATGGCATAATAACTTGAAAGAATAATAGCTTATGATTTCCATGTAATATTCTAGATGTCACCCTTTTATTATCAATGTATGAAGAAAATATAGGATAAACCTCATTTCTAAAAAGCAAAATGTACTCGTTTTTTTTATCAAGTTTTAAAATTTCTTCTGTTATACACAATGCAAACCTTTCAATACCAGTAATATGGTATGATAATGATGTTAAGTCTATTACGTTTTTCATTTAGAGATTTCCCTTAAACATCTCGGATACTATTTTATCCAATTCAGCACAGAATTTTCCATTATTACTTATTTTGTCTCCAACAATTTTGACTTCGTCATAAATGTCGATTATTTCACCTAATTTTAATATGTCATCAACCACTATAATAGATCCAATTCTTTCCTCGACCTGATGACAAAACTTTACCTGATGATCGTTTACATGTTCACCGTATTTATGTTGTCTAGGTACAACGATTGGTGTTTTCCCAATTTGCAAAGGCATAATAAAACTAGACGGACCACCATGAGTGATAATAATTCTCGCTTTTTCAACCATGGCAATCATATCTTGATAAGGCAAAAAACTCTTCCATTCACAATATTGTGGTTTATACGTGGAATAACCAGTCTGGATCATTACCTTTTCTTCATGCTTAGAAGCCCATTCATCCATGTATTTAACTAATCTATTGAATTGTTGTTCATGTGTTCCAACTGTTACAAATATCATCTCTAAATCCTAAAAATATACAAGTTTAATCTAAAAAATGCTCCCAAGATTAATAGCTTTGGGATATACCTCTTTCATCTCTTCCCATTGCACTATAAACTTATCGGTCACCGGATAACATATTTTTCCTGCAATTGTTGGAGCGTCAATTCTATCAAAAACCTCAAT
>JALEZJ010000111.1 GCA_022772985.1 Erysipelotrichaceae bacterium
TGAATTAGGATCTTTCATTCTTATAGGAAGGAGTTTGTAATTCATATCGAAGAAATCTGTGGTAGCATGCTCTGCATGATCGTGAGAAACATACATCATAAACGGCTCGCCACCAAAGCAAAAGAATTTATAGTCTGTCAATTCCTGTAAATCTTCCTTCCCTATGGTTTCTTTATCGTATTCACTATCAACCATATATTTCTCAGCAAGAATTTTTCGAGGCACATTTTTATAAGGCCATTCTCGCCCCTGTAAATAATAATCCTCTTTTAACCCCTTCCATAAAGCTTTTTTAACTTCACTTATATCAAGCGTACTTTTGTCTCTACAAATACACATACCTAATCCAGAGTTATGATTACACTTTAAAACAAACTGATTAGGAAGGCTATCGAAATCAATCTCATCTGGGCTATCCCAAACTCCTAATGTTGGAATAATATGTTCGGCACCTATCAATTTAGCAACATAATCCTTAGCCTTTACCTTATCTACCATAATCGTATATTCAGGCATACGATTATACAATTTCAACCATTGAAGTTTTTCATTGAATGTTACGGGATGTTCCAAATTCAATTTCTTACCAAAGGATGCACGATAACGTAATTTCAAAAAGGTCTTATCATCCATCCAATCCATCAAGTGCTTTGCTGCCATCCAATTAAAAATCAAATAAGGATTGCGCACAAAATCAATAATACTGTGATTCATCATAAATATAAATAAAAACGGTGTTGAAAAATATTAATTAATTTAACCAAAATAAAGACCCAAAAAGATGGTTTACGCTTTATCTGATAAAGATGTAACAAACTATCTTTCGTATGATGGGACTCAAATTCTGTATTATATATAGTACAAGCAGTAGTACATTTAATCAAAAACTTTCTAAGAGAACTCATTTTTATTTGCCCTAACAAATAATTATAAATTCCAAAAGACTCAGTCTGATTAATTCCTCTTAAATAACTTTTAGTTGTTACTTTTTGAGTATGCTGGCGGAAATAATTCTTTTTCCGGTTAATAATTGAAATATTACCGAGCAAAGCCAACTCTATCCAAAAAAGATAATCACCACTTGCCTTAAGTTTTGTATAATCATCGGGGATACAGAGAGCAGCATCTTTGAGAAACAAACAAGCACTGGCATTAGCACAAAAATTCTCTGTGGTCATAAATCTCTTTACATATTTTTCTCCATTAAGACGAGTTATCTTTGAAATCGGAAGTAATTCAAAATAATCTAAATCTTTACCATGTGAATCTACTCTTTTAGACAGAGAAAAAGCTAAGACACAATTAGCATTGTTTTTAAACTCAGAAACAAGGCTCTCCAATAAATCAGGCTCACAATAATCATCACTTTCAGCAATCCAAATTAATTTGCCTTTAGCTAAAGAAAATCCTAAATTCCATTGCTTAAAAGTACTACCACTATTTACTTCATTGTAAATTATATGAGTTACATGAGGATTGCCCCTATATTGTTCGATAACACTTTTACTAGCGCCATCATCAGGAGAATTATCATCTAAAATTATTAATTCAAAATTTTGAAACGTCTGGTTCAAAATACTATCAATTCGCTGCTTCAGATACGGAGCATGACAGTAATTAGGGAGTATAACTGACACTAAATAATTATTCATATTATCGTTGTTTTAATGAAGGATGTTTATGATAATCTTGCCAAAAGAAATAATATGGATGCAACAACATGTTATCATACAAATCATAATATATTTGCTGCTTAACATAAGATTGAGAAAAATATCCAATGACAAGTAAAATTAAAACTTTAATTTTTAGTTTTCGGCTTTGTTGAGCTAATTTATACCTACTATCGAACATCCAAGTCATACAAAAGATGCCCATAATAGAAAAAGGTAGAGTTAATCGACTTATCATAGGAACTGCATAAAACAAATTTGTCAACATTATACCTACCCAATATAATTTCAAAACCCAACTATTTACACGATTTCTATCCATTAAGTAAATCACAAAAATACTGACTATAGAAGAACTTAAAAGAGTAAAAATTCCCAAATCAGTATCAATTAAGTCCCAACTAAGATATTCATTCATACGCTTCATCTCGGAAATATGATTCAGTTGCAAAAGTGCGAAAAAATCCGAAACGTTAAAACTCTTGAAAACGACGCCGATTAAAGACGTAAATATTATTCCAATATAATAAATCTTTTTTTCCTTAATAGCAAAAAAATAGCAGAGAAGATATCCCCAAAAAGCTATGAATACAGAAGAATGAAATGACCAACCGACAATGCCAGATAAGATAAATACAATCCATCTGTACTTTCTTTTATCGATAACATAAATTATTCCCCACAATAAAATAGACAATCCCAAAACTTGTCTTAATGCAGACATATAATGTATATAATATCCACAAACAAAAAATAACAAGCAAGAAAGAGGAATGCTATTTGATTCCTTTTGTGCGAGTTTATAAATAGGCAATAAACAAATAAATGTATGAACTAATAAGTAAAGCACTTCATTGTGAAACAACAATATACCCATTATTTTATTATATTGTCTGAATAATTGCTCTACATGTTCGTAATAAGAATAAATGGAAAATTCTCCAACAAAATATCTTACATAATCTATTGTATCACCTCCAACAACCCGAGCTCTTGCCCCTATAAAAAGGAGAACAGAAATACAAGAAAGTTTTATGTATTTCCCTTGAGGTACTTTCCAATAAAAATAGGCAAGAACTAATAGAACTACAAAAATTATAACATAAGGTAAATCCATATTTATCTGCCTTTTAATATTTTATCATAGAAATTCAAAATATTCTCTGCGCAAACTTTACTGGTATAGTTATTATCAACTATATTTTTGGCATTGTCTAACATCTTTTCGGAATATTCATTAACTACTAAAGTCATGGCATGAACTAAACCTTCAATATCTTCAAATCTAAATCCAATTTCTGAACCAAAAGTCTCTAAACCCTTGTCAAATTGTTCTTTAATTCCTCCTGTATTTCTACCAATGACATAACAGTAATTAAACATTGCTTCAACAGAAATAAACCCAAACCCTTCAAATTTGCTTGCAACTATTAAAGCCTGTGCTTTAGACATAAGTTTATAAATATCAGTGCGCTGACCCAAAAAATCCACACAAGAGGATATTTGCGAAACCGCAATGAATTCATCACATTTTTTCTTAAAATCTAAACTAGTATCCCAATTGCCTGCCAAAAGCAATCTATATTCAGGGTACAATCGATGAAAATCCTTGAAAGCAATCAAAATATCCATAACACCTTTAACATCTTGTATACGCCCTACATAAAGAAAATATTTTTCTTTAGTACACTTATGAGCAAAAATCCCATTTGGAATTACACCATCATAGATAACAGTATCAATACCATTACGAAGATTATAGAATTTAAATATATCATTAGTAATTGCGATATTGTAATTATTTTTAGAAAAAATAGATTTTCTAAAAACACTCGTTGTAGGGAAAAAGTGCATTCCCATAAGCTCTTGATATTCTCGTAAATGCCATACATGTGGAATATTATACTTTTGGCATATCCCCAATGAAAGATTTAGAGGACCAACATTTTGATGAACAATATCTGGCTTAAAGGACTTTATTATTTGCTCCAATTTAGCTTTTGCCTTTGGGACATAATAAAAACTTTTTAAAAAGAACCAAATACTTTTCAAAGAACTTATACTCACGGCTAAATGAGGATAACAATTGATACCAAAAGGACTATCAATACAAGTTACACCAAGTTTATTCAATCTTTGTCCCAAAGTTCCAGTCTTATCAGGAAGGAAAACTACAATTTTATTAAAAGTACAAAGATTTTCTATTATGTTAAACAGGGCAACACTACTGCCACCCCAACCAGAATCTGAAGTTATATAAAGTATTTTCATTTACATTTTGAAAGATTAAATTTCAACCATTCTCTAGATGATTGTCTATATGTTTCAATTTTCTTGTCAACTTTTTCCCAATCTATTTTTTCGTAAATTATAGATTTCAAGTCACGATTTTTATCCCAAATTCTATTTAATAAGCCCAATGGTTCCAATAAACTAACCAGTCTATCGTTTGAACCAGAAACATTAGTCAATGGGACAAAGATGAAATTTGAATGAAATAAAAGAGCAAAAACAACACCATGAAAGGAAGTCGTTACGAAGACTCTTGATTTTTCAATTAAAGATAACCATTCAGGAATAGAACTGTAAGAGTACTCCACATTATCAAACCATTCCTGCATTTGATGGTATCCACTAGAGACAGTAACAACAAGGTG
>JALEZJ010000202.1 GCA_022772985.1 Erysipelotrichaceae bacterium
GTTACTATTCACAGTTCTAAATAGTAACGTACGACCAAAAAAGCGAAATCAATCGCTTTTTTTAACTCTTTCTTTGCCCATTTCTAATATTTCATCAAGAGTATATGGATTATCTTGAATCAATCTTATTAAAGCCTCATGGCCATTTACATTATTTCTATAACAAGTTTCAATATAACTTCTTATAGCTGCATAGTATTCAGCATTAGAAATATTTTGAAATTGTCCAGAAACTTTCATTTTAGATTTGATTCCTCTCAATGCCCTTTCTGATAAATTATTCGTAAATGGCAAACTAAAATCTATTGTCCAGTAAATATAATTGTCCCTATATTCCATTAGTCTAATCAATAGAGCTGCTTCTTCATTAGCATAATATGTATTTGAATCATTTGAATGTTCTTCTACTCCCAGTAATAAATATTGATTAATTTGAGAAATGAATTTATCAAATTCTTCTTCTGAAAAATGATCTATATTTTGTTCTATTAATAATTTCCTCTTGTGATCATATTCACAGAATAAATCTTTCATTTTTATACTCCAAGTTCTATTAGGAATATTTGTTTTTACTTTTTGTAGATCTCTATTCAAATGTTGACAACACTCTGCATTAATAAATGAATATTCTCCACTATAATTAACTATATTATGATCATGCTCTACAATTGTAGTAGAAGATAACAAACTCAGTATATTGTCTTTATCTAATCCTGCTTTATTCTTTTGAATATGGGCACAATATAGAGCAACATCTTCATTACCATAAAATCTCATACACCCTCTTTTAGTATTAATCATAATAACAGTATCATCCCAATATACTAAATTTAAGTGCGTGATATAAAATTTTAAATCTTCAATAAATTTAGTTAATTTTAATGTAGCCCTTTTTTGTAATTTTGCTATGTAACCTTCACTTAGATCAATTTCATTCATGGTAAGACCTGAAATAATTTTTCTGATTTTATTCATAGGAACATTTCCAATATTTGCTAATGTTAAAGCAGTTGCTTGAACATTATTACCGTATTGATTATCTTCTTTTAAATTTACCGGAATTTTTTGACGGACAATTTTATTACAATTAAGGCATTTATATTCTTTAAAATGTTTGCGTTTCTTAATTATTTTAATTAGATAATCAAATTCATCTTTTGTTATTTCTGACTCTAATTCAACTAAATTTTTTGAATGACAATGTGGACATTCTTCTAAAATAATATCTTCATGTTCATTTATTTCATCATCTTCAAATTTTTCTAATTTATGTTTTTTGTGATTAATTTGACCACCAATTTTATTATTAGTTTTTTTTCTAGAATTAGGTATAACTTTCTTTTTATTTATAGGTGTTTGACTAGTTGGAATACCAGAGTTAGTACCATCAATATTAAGTTTTGCTAAATATTGGTCTCTTTCATATTCGGTCATATTTAATTTTTTAGTTAGTTCAATAATTTTATTCTTTAAAGCAATATTTTCATTCGTTGTTTCTAAAATTTGTTTTTCTTTTTGAAAATTTATTTTCTCTAATCTTTGATTTTCACTTTCTAAAATATCATTTCGTAATTTTAGAAGTTTGTTTCGTTTCTCAACTTCTTTTCTTTTAGTAATTTCTCTTTCATAATCATTATATAAACTATTTGTATAATTAGACATAAATATCACTACCTTGAATTCATTATAAAGTATTTTTATAATAAAAGATAGGACTTACATTTCTAAAAAAATAGGTTATAATTGAAGTAAAAAAGAAATAGAGATTAAAATTCTCTATCTCGACTGTGAATAGTAAC
>JALEZJ010000204.1 GCA_022772985.1 Erysipelotrichaceae bacterium
TGTAGGTGGAAATGAAGAAAATAATAAAGATAATATTGTGTATGATATTGCTCTTGTCGATTTAAATATTGATTGTACACTTCTTAGTCCTTATGTGAAATGGAAATTAGTTAAAAATGATCAAATTCTTGCTACTGGTAGTTTTGATTATCAGTTTGATACGATTACAAATGGAAGATTAGTTTTAACACCAATACAGCAAGATTTAGTGGATTATAATGAAGATAAGAGTCAATATGATCATTATCATTTTTATTTATGGTTATCAGATTCTTGTCAAAGTGATAATTTATTAGATGGATTAGATAGTGAGGATCAAAGTGATTTACTTGGAAAAAGAATTTATGGGAAGATAGAAGTAGAGCTTTATGCTGAAAATAAGAAAGAGTTAGTCAGAAACCCTAGTAAAGTATTAAATGTAAATACGTGTATAGATAGTGGGCGTGATAACTCATGATTACGAATAAGAAAAAGTTCTTTGGTTCTATTTTAGGGGTGATATTATTTACAATAGTTGTATTAGCTTTTTCTTATGCCTCTTATATTTGGAAAAGTGAAGATACAATAGTTACTTTTGATATTAATGATTCTTATTTTTATTGTGAATCAGGAATAGAAGTAGTGCTTAATGGACTAAGCCCAGTCTTAGATTATCGAAGTGGTAGCTATCAGACATTTAAAGTAAATAATATAGGAAGAACAGCGACTAGATTTTCATTAAGTTTAAATGTAACGAATATCGATGACAGCTTAAAGTCAGAATCCTTTAAATATAAATTAATGGTGGATAAAACAGGCGGTAGTAATAATTGTGCTGATGTAAATAATAGTAATTGTATCGAAGTAGAAGGTGGTAGTGGTAATTTTTCTTCTATTAAAACCGGAATGAATACGTTAGTATCATCAATAGAAATTCCAAATAATATCCGCTATCAATATTATTTATTTATGTATATAGACGGTAATATGGAGAATGACGTTAGTATGCAAAATAGTAGTATTACTTCTACATTAGATGTTTGTGAAACGGTAGTATTTTTAAATTATAATGGTGGATCTGGAAATAAAGAATTCTTAAAGGTAACCTCTACTTATGAAGGCTTACCAACTCCTACTAGAGATAATTCTGTTGTTACTTATCAAACTAATGGTGGTAGTAGTGTTTCCAGTGAAACGATTACTTATACTTTTGATGGATGGTATTTAGAAGAAGATTTTCAGACGAGAATTACTGCTAGTTCTACGGTTACTACTCCAACCAATCATACGTTATATGCAAAATGGATAGCTTCTAAATCGATTACATTACCAACTACAACAAAGACTGGTTCTACTTTTAATGGTTGGTATAGTGATTCCAGATTAACGAGTAAAGTAGGGAATGCTGGTCAAACTTATAATCCAGTATCAAGTATTACTTTATATGCAAAATGGGCAAAAAATACTTATACAATTGCTTATACATTAAATGGAGGAACGAAAGGAACGAATGCACCAACAAGTGGAACTTATGATAC
>JALEZJ010000144.1 GCA_022772985.1 Erysipelotrichaceae bacterium
TTATTTGCATCAATAATTATGCCGACATTTACTGCATTAATTGGTATTTTGATGAACTTGAAATATCCTAAAATGGATGCTACATCAGATACAGAAGTAGTTAAACAAAGCATGAGTTCTACACTTTCAGTATTTATAGGATTGTTTGTAGGAATGTTATCAATAGGTGTTATGGTAATGGGAAGTAAAATAAATTTGAACCTATTTATTATATTAGAATTATTAGTTTTTACAGCATTTGTTTTTGTGTTATGGAAAATGTTGAAGAAATATGGGGTAAAGAGATTTAGAGAGATTAATGTGTAAAAATTTGATTGACAACTTACAAATTGTGGGATAGGTAATTATAAGAAGTAATTAAATTACAACAAGTTTTTGTTTAAAGTAAACTGTAGAAAATTACTCTAAAAATTTATTA
Source organism: Erysipelotrichaceae bacterium (assembly GCA_022772985.1). Lineage (GTDB taxonomy): Bacteria > Bacillota_I > Bacilli_A > RF39 > UBA660 > RUG11198. Next base: position 419 of record JALEZJ010000144.1, read on the forward strand.
TTAGTGTGGACAAAATTAAAATAATATTGTAAAATAATAAACATAGGAAATTGATAATTAGTGGAACGGTTTTGCCACCCAATATTATACGATTCATCGTAGGAAAGGCGGGTGGTGTTTATGGTTAAAGTGATACTATTTTTTGTAATATCAGTGATGTTATCTTTAACATTAAACGTTGCCTTGATGTCAGTTCTGTATAAGAACTGGGTAGATAAGCAACTACATAAATAAAAAATAAACCATTCTACTTTTGACAGGGTAAATGGTTTATTAAAACATTCTCTGGCAAAACCGTATCTAACGGAATTGTCATTTCCTATTTTTATTATACTCTAATTATAGTAATAAAGTCAAGAAAATATGAAAAATAAATACCATAAATAAAAATTACAATTTATAAGACTAATTTTAGGAGGAACAAAACATGACAGAGATGAAATATAAAATTAGAGAAATTGAGCCAAGATACAATAAAGAAATAGAAAAAGTAATCAGAACTTGCTTAATTGAATTTGGAGCAAATCACGAAGGTACTGCTTGGGTTGATCCCAATTTAGGTAGATTTTCTGAAATATATAATACTGATGGAAATAAATATTGGATAGCCGAAGATGAAAACGGAAAAATTGTAGGTGGAGTTGGAATAGGAAAATTAGAAGGAATAGAAAATGTTTGTGAACTTCAAAAAATGTATTTTCTCCCTGAAGCAAGAGGCACAGGAATATCACATAAACTAATTGATATAGCTTTAGAATATGCAAAACAATATTATAGCAGGTGTTATATAGAAACACTAGAAAATATGATTGCAGCACAAAAGTTTTATGAAAAATATGGATTCGAAAGAATATATGACCCATTAGTAAAAACAGAGCATTTTGCTTGTGATGTTAGATACATAAAAAAATTGAAATAGTAAAATAAATAACAATTTAAAAAGTGAGGGGGATAAAATTATGAGTAGAGAAATTCTTGAAATTCAAAATTTAACAAAATACTATGGCAAAATAAGAGGTGTAGAAAACTTATCATTAAAACTAGAAGAAGGAGAAATATTCGGATTTATTGGGCCCAATGGAGCAGGAAAATCTACTACAATACGCTCAATAATGAATTTAATAAATAAAACCAGTGGAAAAGTTTTAATAGAAGGAAAAGAATTTAATAAAGCTGATGTAGAAATAAAAGAAAAGATAGGGTATTTGCCAAGTGAAATTCATTTATATGATGATTTAACAGTAAAACAAATGCTAGATTATCATGAAAGCTTTTATAAAAAAGAGATTCATAAAAGAAGAACAGAATTAGTAAAAAGGCTTGAACTAGATGAAAAAAAGAAGATTGAAGATTTGTCATTAGGAAATTTAAAAAAATTAGGAATTATATTAGCATTTATGCACGAACCTAAAATATTAATTTTAGATGAGCCTACAAGTGGACTTGATCCAATTATGCAAAACGTATTTTATGATTTACTAAGAGAAGAAAAAGCAAAAGGAAATACCATATTTTATTCAACACATATTTTAGGCGAAGTATCAAAAATATGTGATAGAGTTGGAATTATTAAAGATGGAAAACTGATAAAAGTTGAAAAAATAGAAGATTTATTTGAAAAGAG
>JALEZJ010000185.1 GCA_022772985.1 Erysipelotrichaceae bacterium
GTATATTTTTTCATATCCGCTTGGTATGCGTCTATTATAGAAGCCAAAATACTATGATCAAATTTTAAAATTTGTAAATCATTTTTTATAATTTCCTTCACGGCAACAGGCATACCTCCCGTACATAAAAAAAGTCGATAATATTCCAACAGTTTTTCATGTATAGGCTTACTCATTTTGATATTTTGTTCATAACATTTTTTAATTTCTGGAATAATTTGCTGGTATCCAATAGCATTTAAAAATTCATCAAATGTCATTGGATACATATATTTAATAATTACTTTACCTACAGGAAAAGAGCTTTGGAATCTTTTTAATTTAACCCCTAATAAAGAACCAGCACAAATTATTTTATATGGAAATTCAGCTTCACAAAAATATTTAAGTGAAGATATTAATTTCTCAGATTCTTGTATTTCATCAAAAAAAATAATTGTTTCTTTTGTAATAAGATGATTTAAATATAATTCCATTTTCTTAATTTTTTCTACAGTATTAATATTTTCTTGAAAAATTTCTATAATGTCTTTATTATCCATTAAATTAATATAAATGTAATCTTTATAATTTTCTTTACAAAATTTATCTATAATATACGTCTTTCCTATTTGTCTCGCTCCAACTACCATTAGTGGTGTTTCAACATTTTGTTCTTTCCAATTCATTAATTCTTCGAAAAATTTCCTTTGCATTATTCTCACTCCTCTTTATTATTATATATTATTTTATTATTTCAATCAAGTTTATTTCACATTTTTATATAAAAGATTCTACTCTGGTTTCACATTTTTATTTAACTATTGTAATGTTCATTTCACATTTTTATTGTTTTATAATCTAAAAAAATAATATAAAGCATAACTCTACTTTATATTACTTTTTGCTTTATATACTCTAAGCATTTTTCTTGCTTATTATCATAAACTCTATTATCAAAATTTCTTAAATATTCTATATATTCATCTGATGCACTATATAAATTTAATTGCATTTTTTCCTCCATAATATAATATGGTAGTTAAACTTTCATCTAACTACCATTTGATTTTAACCTTCTCACTTTATGGTAGAGAAACACCTGATTTATAAACTTCTCTCTTAATGGTGGTGAAACACCCGATTTATAAGCTTCTCATTTTTGGTAGAGAAACACCTGATTTTATTTTGTCATTAATTATTATGCTATTACTATTATATTCATTATACGCCATTTATATGCTAAAAGTCAATAGACTATACGATTTTTTAGGACAAAAAAATTTTTTCCTGAAAATTTGTTTTATAAAAAATTCATGTAAAAAAATTTAAGATTGCCTTTGTCGAGCTTTACATAAAATTTGACTTTTCACTAAAAATTTGTTACAATAAATATGATGAAACGTAGCATTAAGTCCGTTGCATCAAAGAGATAACAATATTAAGTGTATTACACAAGGAGGACAAACCTATGGCTAAGAAAACAATGTTTGAAGAATTACTTAAAAAATGCACAACAACGCGTGAAATTTTTTCAACGCAAACTTGTTTAGCAGACAAACTTTCAGATTTCGAAGTTCTCGAATTAAGAGCAAAGTATGCCGGTTTGACTATACTGGAAGCCCAGTGCTATCAAAATACTTTAAAAGCTATGAAAAGTATTGAAGCAAAACCGGTAGAAAAGCAGCTTTCATTGCTTACTCAAAGCATTGTTTGTGCAATTTCGTAAGCCATAACTGAGTAGGAACTGAGTGATTATTTCACTCAGTTCCTACTCAATTTTATTTTCTTGGCGGAGTAGAGAGGGTTCGAACCTCCGCGCCCCTTTCGAGACCTAATTGTTTAGCAAACAATCCCCTTCACCACTTGGGTACTACTCCAAATATAAAATTAAAATTAAAATAAGACAAGAAAGCCATAATTTAAAATACTTTATAATCTTCTTGTCCCCCTTTATCGCTTGGCGGAGAGGGTGGGATTCGAACCCACGGTAGGCTATTCACCTACGCCAATTTTCAAGACTGGTGCCATAAACCAACTCGACCACCTCTCCATATTCATTGACAGAGTCCAGCGACAGTATTTATATTAGCATTTTTCGGAACATTTGTCAATAGAATTTTTCAAAATTTTTAATTTTTAAATTTTCCTAGGTTACAATTCACAGCCCAATGAAAAAGTGTAATAATTTTGTAACCAAAACTTAATATAAAATTTCACTTATTTTTTACAAAAAAAGGCAAATGTAATATAAAAAACACGAAATACGCATTATATGTGGTATATCGTGCTTT
>JALEZJ010000025.1 GCA_022772985.1 Erysipelotrichaceae bacterium
GGTAAACAACTCCTTTTTTAAAAATTTTTTATGGTAATTTCTTCCAATTTATTTACAGTATACCCAATTTAAAATTTTTTAAAAAAGTACAGGGTGTGCAAAATTTGTCGACGATTTTACACATCCTATTTTACATTCTCATAATTATATTTTATTTATAATTTTCTTATTACGGCATTCCGTTAATTCTATCAATTTTTTCTTTTCAGCTTGTTCTTTTTCAACTTCTTCATAAACTCTATTATAAGTATCAATAATTCTTGTACAAGCATTTCTTTGACCATATAAAGTACTAATTTCATCAGAAATTAAATTAATTCTTTCTAAAATAAAAGCTTTTTCATTTGCAGAACTTGCTTTCTTATGTTTAAACCATAAATTTTCTCGTTCTCCTTTTAATATAGGCAATTTTTCTTCTATTTCTTTTTTATGAGTTTTAATATATTCAATAGATTTAGAATGACTTTGATTTATAAAACTTAATTCTTCAAATACCATTTTAGTTTTATTTCTTACTTTATAATCTTGAACAGTAATTTCTTCTACTGTTACTTTAGCAGGTAAAACACCAAGCCAATATAAAGCATGAATATACCATTTATAAAAAATATTATAATTATATTTTTTCCAATCAACTTTAGGTCCAGTAAATGTTTTCTTATAGTATTTCTTATTATAATTTGCAAATGGCATTGTTTCATTTTTTCTATATCCATAAATTCTTTCTTTAATTGCTTGAACCGAATAATCACCTCCAAACACTCGATTAATTCTAACATTTCTTGAATAATAAGGTGTTTTTAGCGAAAAATATTTACCATTATCTTTAATGTTACTATAACCTTTTGCTTTTAATGCTAATTTAAAGTCAGAATACTTTTTGACAGATTTTATTGCTTCATCTATATCATTTATCACTTCTTGCATTTTATCGTCTCTACGGTTAAAATTATCAATCCTTTTTTCTGCGATTTCTTTTTCTTTATTCGATTTAGGGGTATCAATAATAGATAATCCATTTTCTAAACATAATCTATCAGAAACTTCTCTTATAAATGCAATATTTGTTTTACTATTGTGATATTTTATACCATCTACAAAAGAAACTGAATTTATTATTATATGATTATGAACATTTTGTTTATTTACATGAGTACAGATTACAACTTGAAATCTATCTCCCCACATTTCTTCAGCAAGTTGTTGACCAATTTTATTTGCGTTTTCTGGGGATGTTTCAAATCCATCAAAAGATTGTATTATATGATAGCCTAAAATCCCACCTTCTTTTTGATAAAACTTTTTGATTAATGCCATTTCTTCATAAGTTGTTGCAACACCACAATTAATACTTGAAACTAATGCTCCGTTTTCAGTTTTATCTCCGTTTTTACCATAATCAATAACATGTTGCAGATTACTTTTTATATTTTTAAACTTAATTATTGCCATCGAAATCATCTCCTCTTGAATATACTTTCTTTTCAAAATTTATAATAAAATTTGGAATTGTATTTTTGATATATTCTAAATCTTCATCTCGAATATATTTAGTAGAATTTACTGCTCTTGCAATTTGATTTATATTATTTGCTATGCCTGTAATTTGTTTTATAAATTCTCTAATTTCATGTGTAGGTTGTTCTTTTATTTTATATCCTTTAATACAACTTCTTAAAAATTCAGATTCAGTTAAACCTGCTTTTTTAGATTTTACTTTTAATAAATCATCTTCTTTTTGATTTACATAGAATTGTTTTTTAATTGAATATTTTCTCATAAATTTATCAACTCCTTTCAAATTTTTTAATGGGGTTTGGGGAAATTATTTCCCCATCATTCCATTTTGTAAAAAATGGCAAGCGGTATTTGTACGGGAGTATAAATGCGTCGCTTGCTTTACTTATTTCATTTTGTAAAATGCTTAAGATTAAGTCTATTTTTTAATAAAATAAGTAAAAAAAAGAAGAAATCTCGTCTGAAATCTCTCCTTAAAATTTAATTTTTTGATTTTTAATTGTACTTTAAGTTGTTAAATAAATTGCAATTAAGGTACAAAATTTATTTCTTATTTTTCTTTTATAACACCAGTATCTTTTAAATAATAAAACATCTCTTTACCACCTAAAAGGAATATTTCTTTATCTTCAAAATCTGTCATTTCTAAATAGATTGAAACCAACTTTTGTAACATCTTACATTCAGTTTCATCCAAAATCATTTGTCTATCTTCTTCTAAAATTAGTTGTAATTTTGGATAGTTATTCATAATGTTATTAAACTTTTCTTTCAACTTTTGATATTCAGGATTCTTATTTAATAACCCTGATTTTCGTTCTTCAATAGCTTCATTTAAATACATTTCATATAATCTAATTTCATCCATATTGGTATCCTCCTACACATAAATTATTTCTTTAAATGCAATTTCTTCAGCACGATTTTTAATTGAATTCGTCCTGCAAACCCATTCCATTTGATTAGTTGCTTTTAGTTCTTCAGTTACATTTTCTTGTTTTACTAACTGAGATATAATTGTTTTGATTCTATCTTCACAAGCAATATCTATCTCGTGTAAATATCTATTTAATTTGCCATCCATAAATAAAATGATATATTCAGCTTTTTTATGATTTTTTAAATAATTCAATTTCATTCTGCCATATTTTCCAATTGTATAATTTGTTTCTTCTGGTGCTAATACTAAATTAGGCAAATCATAATCGCCTTGTTTTATATATTCAATTCCTGTTTTTTCATCTACAAATCTGTCTTTTACTTTAACATTTTCCATTTTCAAATCCTCCTTAATCATTATTTTCTATCAAATCATTTAAATTGGTGATTCCGTTTGAATTTTTATGATTTTCAACACTATCATCAGATATATTATAATTGGCATATAGCTTGTCCAAATATCCAGGTTGATACGTTCTGCCTTGATAACCACTTTTTTTACCCTGATAGCCTTTATAATTATTATTTATATATTTATTATTCTTGTTATTGTGGACTGTTGAAAATCCACACTCTTGGGTGTTGATTTCCTGCACTCCTGACTGCTGATTTTCGACACTCCTAAATTTTTCTAATGTTTCACATTCTATCATTCCTATGGTTTTGCCTAAATAAATAATATTTGGCATATTTTTGCCTTGCTTTTTCTCTTTTATAAGATTACATTCTTTTAATTGTGCTAAAGCTGTATCTAATGCTGCACGTTTTATATGCATTTTTTCTTGTATTTCTTCTCTCTTAAAAATTACATACATATCGCCTTTTGCATCATAGAATTGTATTTTTTTGTTACTTTCTATTTGTTTAAATGATAAATTCAACCTATCGGTTAAAATAGAATATAGTAACATAGCATTTGGAGATAGAACTTTATATTCTTCTCTATTTAATAATTCTCTTGGAAATTGTATAAAACTTTCAAATGAAAGTTTATCTGTTTTCTTAAATGGTGTGAATTCATACATTATAGACCTCCTTTCATCTAACTTAAATCTAAAATGTTCTAGAATTTTCTAGAACTTAATCTTAAAACACTTGATATAACTGGATTTTGTTCTTCGATAATTTTTATTTTTGATTTTTTATATTTGGATTTCTGTTCTAGAACATTTTT
>JALEZJ010000192.1 GCA_022772985.1 Erysipelotrichaceae bacterium
AGGTAGTGTGCAAAGTTTAATGCACTACTAACCACTTTTTCCTTTATTTTACAACGCTTTTCTAGTATTTTAATCGATACCTCCCTTTTTGGAGTGATTTTTCTACTAAAAAATTTGTTTTATATCTATTAAAAAACGACAAATACATCTATAATTATTTTAGAAACATAACATTATAGAATCGAGGTATTTGTCATGTCTAAAATTATAACATTAATTATTGAATTTTTAAATAGAATTAATAAATTTATCTGGAAAATTATTATTTTCCTATCTCACTTTATCAAAGTTGAAGATATTACTATCGATAATAAACCAACTGATGAAAAATATAAACAATTCAAAGTTGATGCTCCTGCTATTATTGAACCTTTTGTTAAACTTGAACATAAAGATTACAAACAACTTATTAAAGATAATAATATCAAACCTATCAAGCGTAGAAAAGAAATTAATATCAATATTAAATGTCCTTGTTGTAATGCACCCAAAGAATATATTTATAACAACAATGGAAAACAAACTCAATTTGAATGCAAGATTTGTTCCCATGTGTTTACTAATAATCCTGAAAAACAAATTGATGTTGTTTTGAAATGCCCACATTGTAGATATACTCTTAATAAAAGAGCTTCGAGAGAAGATTTTGATGTTTTTGTTTGTAAGAATTCTAACTGTTCTTATTATCTAAACAATTTAGCAACATTAACTCTAACTGATAAAAAGAAATTTGAAGAAAATCCTACTCTTTTTAAGCTTCATTATGTTTATAGAAAGTTTAATATTAAACTTCCTGAACTTACTAAAGACTATAGAGAGTTCATTAAAACACCTGTAGATTTATCAAAAATTTATTCTTCTCAATACGTACTAGGACTTTGTCTAACTTACCATGTAAATTATGGCCTTTCCTATAGACAAACAGCTTCAATTTTAAAGGATATCCATGAAATTGATATTTCTTATAAAACAGTAGAAAACTACTGTAAATCAGTTTCTCCAACCATACAAGCATTATTAGAATTTTATCCTTATGAATTATCTGATACTATTGCTGCAGATGAAACGTACATTAAAATACTAGGTAAAACAGCTTATATTTTCTTCTATTTTGATGCAATAAAGAAAATTGTAACTTCTTATAGAGTTTTTGAAAAACGTGATACTTTATCATCGATAAAAGCAGCTTATTCAACCTTATCAAAATACGAAACTCTTCCAGAAAGTTTAAAAATTATTTCGGATGGGAATCCAATTTATAATGTTGCAGTTCAATATTGGACACAAAATGGACTACCATTTCAACTATATCAAGTTATTGGACTTACAAATCAAGATGACATTTCTAAAGAATATCGAAGTCAAAAGCAAATCATCGAAAGGTTTAATAGAACTTTAAAGTATTATTATAGACCTAAAGGTGGATTTACTGATATTGATAATGCTAATAATTATATGGTACTATTCGCTACTTACAATAATTTTCTAAGACCTAATAAGACATTAGAATGGAAAACTCCAGTTCAATTACCTGAATTAGATAATATTAGCAATATGCCAAATAAATGGATTGAACTAATTAGATTAGCTAGCGAATATGCAAAACCATACACAGAATAGTTTTTAAAAAAACACCTTAAAAACTTCTTTTTATCATGCAAAAAAACTTTACTTTGTTGCACTTTTATTTACTAATTCTATTTTCAAAGAGCAATTTTTCATCTATTTTAATAGATATACCCACTAGTGTCAGTTTTCCATAAAACTTTTCACACTATC
>JALEZJ010000044.1 GCA_022772985.1 Erysipelotrichaceae bacterium
AAAACTTCTTTTTATCATGCAAAAAAACTTTACTTTGTTGCACTTTTATTTACTAATTCTATTTTCAAAGAGCAATTTTTCATCTATTTTAATAGATATACCCACTAGTGTCAGTTTTCCATAAAACTTTTCACACTATCACTTCCTATATACATTATATAACAAAAAAATGTAAAAATAAACAAATTTATGATAAAATATAAATAAGAGGTGAAATTTTATGCAACAAACTACAATTACTCTAAAAGTATCAAACAAGACAAAAGAACAAATGATCGATTTTTTTGAAGACCTAAAAAGAGAAAAAACACCACCATATGCAATCTTCCAAGCACAAGATGGAGATACAGTTGTAACCCTATATGAATCTGGAAAAGCAGTTTTTCAAGGACATGATGCCGATTTATCATCCGATTTTTGGATAGAAACAGAAAAAATCAATAGTGGAAAAGCCATAACAACAGATAGTAGAGAAAAGAAAAAAGAAGAAAAAATTAAAAAAGTATTACCGATTAGAATCAATTCTATTGGTTCTGATGAAGTAGGAACAGGAGACTATTTTGGCCCAATTGTAGTAACAGCGTCTTATGTAGCAAAAGAAAATATAGACTTTTTACTAGATTTAAAAGTAAAAGATTCCAAAAAATTAACCGATGAACAAATATTAAAAATTGTTCCCCAAATCATAAAAAAAATTCCATATCAAACCTATATTTTAAACAACAAAGACTATAACAATTATAAAATGAAAAACATGAATATGAACCAAATGAAAGCTATTCTTCACAATAAAGTATTATATGAAATAAAACAAAAAAATTTCTCTTACGACTATATTGTAGTAGACCAATTTGAACCACCTAAAAGCTATTTCAATCATATCTCCAAATCAACCAAAAAAGTCCAAGATATATTTTTTCTAACAAAAGCAGAAGATCAATGTCTATCTGTTGCTTGTTCATCCTTAATTAGCAGATATATTTTTCTAAAAGAAATGGACAAATTATCAAATAACTTAGGTTTTACTTTACCAAAAGGTGCAAACCCACAAGTAGATGAAATTGGTAAAAAAATTATCAAGATTTATGGAAAAGAAAAATTAGAACAGGTTGCCAAACTAAATTTTAAAAATACCGAAAAAATTTTAAATTCATAAGTATATTCTAAAATTACTTACTCATACTATTACTGGTGATAAAATGGACAATATCGACATAAGAAAATACATTATCAATAATTTTAAAGAAGATTCCACAAAAGAAATAGAAAAGTCTATTACCTCGTCTATTGAATCCAAAAGTGAAGATCCCCTAATCGGATTAGGCGTTTTATTTGAACTAATGTGGAATAATTCCACCAACGATATAAAAGATACAATACTATCAAGTATCAAAAAAGGTCTTACAAATAGCTAAGTCCTTTTTCTTATACTAGTAGAAACTAAAAATATTTGCTATAATTATACCAGGTGATAACAATGAACCCAAAACTAATAGAAAAATACTATCCTATCATAACAGAATTATCCAATCAATATGCTTATAATTCTAACATTACCCACTTACTCTACTTAATCGTACCAGCTTTTATCAGCAAATATTCTCTATCAAAAGAAAATATCATATTAAATACCTTAAAAAAGACCAAAATTATAATAAGTCCCAACACCAGCAAAACAATAGAAGCCTATTACACCAGTATCCCCCATTACCAGAATAATGAAATTACCACATCCAAATACATCATTATTCAAAATTATGAAAAAATTTCTCTAGTACAACTTTTAGATAACTTAGTACATGAATTAAACCATGCCATAAATTCTTATAATCAAGAAATCAAACAAAAAGATAATGTTCTATATCTTAGAACTGGCCTAACTCATGTCGCTTATACTCTACCTAATTTAGATCCACTAGAAAAAGAATCTTCTTACATCTTAGAAGAAATCTTAAATACCAATCAAACAGAAGAAATCATCAACTTAATAAAAAACTATCATGATCCAAATCACTCAGATTTGAATAACACTATCTATGCCATCAATAATGAAACCTCTTCTTCTTATAACTCAAAATCTTATGCAATAGAAACTTTAGTATTTAAACCAATACTCGAAAACAAAACATTTCTATCTACCCTAAATAATTTAAGACTATCAGGAGACGTAGAAGATATTGAGTCATGGTTTGATTATATAACTAATATTCCAAATAGTTATCAAAAATTAAATCATAATTTAAATAAAATTATGGCCTTAGAAAAAGAACTTCCTGAAACAAAATTCTGGAAGAATAAAAAAATCAAGAAAATCAAAGATTTACTTACTAATACTTTAGATATCATTAAAGAATTCAATCGAAACTGTAACTATAAATAAATAACAATATTTGAAAGAACCATTGATTAAGAAAATAATAATTTTTCAATATATCATCTAAAAAAGAAATATTATCAACTAGAAATAAATATTTCTTTTTTTCTATTTAAAAAAAATAGTCTTAATACCCAAACTATTATAATAGGATCTGCTAATAAACTAAAATAATATATTCTACTTACTTATTCATCACAATGACCATTCATTTCATTATCTTGCACAACTTTCGAAATATTTTTCCTTACTTCATAAATATTTTTTAATAAACAATCTAAAATTCATTTACAACAAGAATAAATTTGCTATAATAAACACAACATGAAGGAGACAAAATGATAAACTACGAAAAAATATTAACTGATTTTGAAATTAAAATATTCTATGAAGGTCTTACAATAAAAGACTATGAAGATATAAAATACTACCTAAATTGTATTAAAAATGAATTATTTACAACTTCCAACTACTACAGATACAACGATTTACAAGTTCACAAAATAAGATTAGAATCTTTAAAAAGAACCCTAGAAAAAACTTTGTTTAGAAAAATTCACCAAGACAATATAAAATACTTAAGAGAAAACACCTTTCTATTACCATTAGTATATAGCAATTATAATCAAGAATATATCAAATTATATTCTCCTGATAGTTACATGTTTTCTTGTCAATTTCATATAGAAAATACACCATCTATGGGAGTAACTTTCTCTAAAAATTTATTTTTCTGTTTTGGATGTGGTTCCACTGGAAATCAACTAGATTACTTAATGCAGTATGAAGATTTAAAGTTTCTAGATGCACTCTATTTGTTAGCTCAAATTTACTTAATTCCTTTTCCTAATAATCCATTTGGAAAAAATCATCCTCTTGTAACAAAATATCAAAATACTCTGTTACAAAAAGATTTTTTAAACTTATTAGAAAAAGGGATAACTAGACTAAACCAAAATTATTCTCAAAATGAAAATTACTCTTTTATTCAAAAACAGTATCAGATCCTACAATCTCAAATCATAAGAATTAAGTCCGATAAATCAGATCCTAACTTTCAGTTTAAACCAAAATCAAAAACAAAAACATTCAAATTAGATATTCCGGACTTCCATGAAAAATCATAACTATATTTATGATTTTTTTATAAATTCACAATATTTTTATCAGATAAATAAGAAATAATTTCTCATAAAAATTGTCATGTTCGTACTACTTTGATATTAAACTTTTTCATTTTATTTCTTGTGTTGTTTATTCTCTTCTTCCATAAACTCACGATATTTTTTCATCACTTGATCAGAATACCTTCTCGTAATCTGATATCGACTTCGAGATTTTTCTATCTCTTCTAGAAGAAAATAGTGGTTTACAGTAGGAATTTCTGCTTCTAATAATTCTAAATATTGAAGTATCAGAGCAACTGAGTCTTTATCAAAATCATTCTTTCCTAATCTTTGAATTGTCTCTTGATAAAATGAATAATTTTGTACTGATTCCTCATCATATTCCTTTACAACAACTGGTTCAAACACATGATAATATAATACTTTTTCCCATTTATAGCCATCTGTTGGATCGTATACAAACCCATCCTTCTCTACCCAACTATGATTGGGATATTCCAAATTTTTTGGATAAATATTAACATCTCCATGAACTAACTTAAAATGATCCATTCCTAGTGTTAAATAAATAGAGGTAGGATAACAATTTCGATTACAAATAGAAAAACACAAAACTACCACAGATAATGGAATTCCCTCATAAGAAAAATCTCTTAATCTATCAATTAATTCTTTTTCATAAGAAGCGATTTTTTGATTTAAAACTGCATCCTTAAAATCATCACTAGTAAAATTCATAAAATACTTCCCCTCACCTTTACAAAATAACAAAAAATATCAAATAAAAATACTTGATATCTCTTAAAAACTTTTTCTTATTCTTGTACTTCAAAATCTTCCAAAGTTCCATTCTCAGTCAAAATCTTATTTACCTTATCACTGACTTCATTCAATTTATCAGAACATTCCTTGGAAAGTTTCATTGCCTCAGTATACTTATCAATTGCCTCATCTAAAGCAACATCTCCACTTTCTAACTCACTAACAATTGCTTCTAATTTCTTAATTTTTTCTTCAAAACTAACCTTTTTTTCATCATTCACTTTTTTTTCAGCCATTTTCTTCACTCACTTTCACTACTTTCGTAAATACGCATCCATTCTTTAAATTCACAACTAATTCATCATCCACATGAACATTTTTTACATCACTAATCACTTGATCCTGACATTTTACAATCGCATATCCTCTTTTTAAAGTATTCATAGGATTAAGTACACTTAATTTTTCAATCATTTTTTCTAAATTCTGTTTCTTAAACTGATATAAAATCTCTGGATTCGTAAGGACATAACTATTTTCAATCTGAAATAATCTAGTTTTATAATTGGTTAAATAAATGCTCATTTCTTTATTTAGACGTTGATTGATATTTTTAAAATTTTCCCGCTTTTGATAATATAACATCTGAGGATTATTTAGAATATAACTATTTGTACTTTGAAATAAACGAACACGATACTTTTCTAAAATATTCCCAATCACCAGATTCAATCGATCGAGTAACATATCTAATTTTTGTTCCTTTACTTCATAAATATTACTAGGTTTCTTTAAAACATAACTCTCCTTAATTTGTAAAAGACGAGTCTTTCTCACTTCAATTTCTTGCATCATTGCTCGATAACTTCTTGATCTAGCTTTTTCTAAATATTCAAATACCGTTTGAATATCAACAACCGCTAATTCTGCTGCTGCTGTTGGCGTAGGAGCCCTTAAATCTGCAACAAAATCAGCTATCGTAAAATCTACTTCATGTCCAACTGCACTAATAACAGGTACCCTAGAATGATAAATTGCTCTTGCAACCACTTCTTCATTAAAAGGCCATAAATCTTCAATAGATCCACCACCTCGACCAACAATTAAAGTATCAATATCATAAGTATTAGCAATTTCAATCTTTCTAGCAATGTCTTCTGCCGCTTCTTTTCCTTGAACGAGCGCTGGAAATAAAATAGTCTCTACAATTGGATAACGTCTTTTGATTGTTGTTAAAATATCACGAATTGCGGCACCAGTAGAAGCAGTAACAATTCCAATTTTCTTAGGCATACGTAAAATTTTTCTTTTTCTAGTTTGATCAAATAATCCTTCTTGTTCCAATTTTTTCTTTAATTGTTCATAAGCAATATAAAGATTTCCAACACCATCTTCAATCATATCAGAAACATAAATCTGATAGCCACCTGTTGCTTCATACACAGTAACTTTTCCAGTTACCATTACTTTCATACCATCCATTGGAATAAATTTACATTTAGCAACACTGCTCGCAAACATGACTGCATTAATCCTACTACCTTCATCCTTCAAAGTAAAATAATAATGTCCTCTCGTATGTGCTTTAAAATTAGAAATCTCTCCTTTTAAATAAACTGTAGTTAGATTTACATCCTGATCAAATTTATATTTTAAATAACGACTAAGCTGTGTAATCGTCAAATAATTTTCTTTCATTACATTCCTTCTTCTAAAACCTTCAAATGATATACTTTATCCAAAACTCCATTAATCATCCCAACTACCTTCTCATCAGAAAAATCTTTTGCAAGTTCAATCGCTTCATCAATACAAACTTTCTTAGGTGTATCCGTATATAGTAATTCATAAATAGCAATTTTCAATATTGCTGCATCCGTAATTCCTAACCTAGAAATATTCCAATTATTTAAATACATATTGGCTAACTCAACCAATTCAGGTTCATGTTCTATTACTCCATTTACTAAATCCTTCACAAAACAACAATCATCTTCTACTTGTTGTAAATTATGATACATAACATCTTCTAACTGATAATCAATTTTTTTTCTTCTAAACAAATCAATTTGATATAATATTGTCATTGCCAACATTCTTGAATCATTCCTTGATAAACTCATATGAATCGCCAAGCACTTCTACTTAGCTTCACCTCCCTTTCCTTTAAAAAAAATTCATTATTATCATATCATATTTTTCAAACAATGAAAAGGACTTTCTATACAGAAAAACACTCCCATAAAAGAAAAAAAGAAAGACTACTTCCTTTCTATGTGTTAGAAATTTTATCAAAAGAAACCTTAAAATCAAGATCCTTATATTTTTTATCTACTTCAATTAAAATGTGCCAATTAGCAATATCAGTACTTTCCATATCAGGCATAATCTTCTCAATCAAAATATTTCCATCATCACTAACTTTTTTTACATGATGAAGAATAGAACTTCCTTCTTCTTCTAACAAAACAATGACTAAAAAAGAATCTTCAAAATAACTTTCATCATATTTATCAATAGCCGTAGTAAAAGAAACACTAGTAGCCGAATTATCGGAAAAATTATATTGATCCAAATTCTCTCGATAATACTGAGTAAGTTCCTCTTTCGATTGAATTTTCTGAATAACCGGATATTCTACATTTTCAACCAAACCATCCGTTCTAATATATTGAGCTTGAACAGAAATTTCCTTTTCCTTACCACACCCAACTAACATCAAAATACTAACAATAACAAATATAAAACTAGTCTTTTTCATCCAAAAACAAAATTTTTCTTTCATTTATCACACTCTCCCTCTAAACCTTTCCTAAACTAATTATAATTCATTCTAAAATACTTATCAATATCTTTTTTCTAAAAAATACGAAAAAGAAAGCCAAAACTAACAAATAATAATAAACCTACATAAAACGCTTAGCAAGAACATGAACCAATTTTTGATGAAGAAAGTATTTCTTCTTGATATCACTTAGCCTAACAATATATTTTTTTTAAATTCCCTATCCCTATTAACTCTATCTAGATCATGTGAATCCATAAATTCTAATCCAATAGTAAAATACAAAATCATAATATTACATAACAAAAAAAGTATAACCAAAATGTCCATGATGTTTAAGTACTTTATCAACTTCTTAAAAAGAATATATCTCATCATATATCTTCATAAATTCTTCAAATCAATACTTAAGTACCTTCTTTCAACCAACTCACCCTAACATAAAAACTCGAACAATAAAATAGTTCGAGAATAATATCAATTTGGTACCAGCCATGGGACTTGAACCCACACACCATTACTGATAATAGATTTTGAGAATTACTTCACTTAATTAAATAACTTAGCAAAATTCGTGAAATCTCTTGAAATGCACCATAATTCTTTTACTTTCAATGATAATCAATTTAATTCAATTATTGATGATTTGTTGATTTGACATTAATGTTTCCCACTAAAATCCCACAATATTCATAGTTATTCATTGAAGTATCTAATTTGTGGGATATTTCCCACAAATCGTAATATCAAAATATTGCCGACTAAAGATAATATTGTTTATCAGTCTCATTATATAAGACTAAATCTAAATTAATATCTTTATCTGTCACATAATCATTTAGTATCTCTTTTACTATTTTTCCTACTTCACTATGCTCGAATCCATAATCTCCTGTACCTAAACTGGGTATTAAAATATTCTTATAGTTCTTTTCAAATATTTGATTTAACATATTATTATACGTGTTTCTTAATAATTCTATTGAATTGTCATGTTCCCATTGTTTTGGCCCTTGAACAAACATTATATCCATATTCAAGTTAAATCCAGGAGTTATTCTAACATCCCCAATATTCATAATATTTTCCCTTTTATAATTATCAGAGAAGTAATTTATATTATAATGCTCTTGAGTATATTTTTCTAGTATATCTACTCCTGCTTTTTTGAATATTGCACCTGAAACACCAGCACCAGCAACCATTTGTGGGTTTGTAGGATTGATAATCAAATCATGATTAGCTAAAATTTCGTTTGAGGTAATGTCTCCAATAATGATTTTAAACTTGCCCATATTAGTTATCACCTCGCTTAATGATTATATCACGTATTATTTATTTTACAAACTAACTAAGATTAATATAAAGCCCTACTACAAGAGTAGGGATATAATCATATAAAATGGTGCTTTTGGGGGGACTCGAACCCCCATGGTCGCAAAACCGCAGCATTTTGAGTGCTGTGTGTCTACCAATTCCACCACAAAAGCATCACATATAGAATTATATCATAAATTTGAATTATTGGAATACTTTTTGTGTTAATTTCTATCATTTTTTGCACTTTTGTTATTAAGCATTATGCCATTAACCATATTATTTAGTAGTTCTGTAGATTCTCTTTCATCATTATCTACTGAATGAGTATACACATTTAGAGTTGTATAAATATCACAATGTCCTAATTTTTTTGATACTGTAGCAACTGGAGTATTGTGACTTAATAGATATGTTGCAAATGAATGTCTTAAACTATGGAGTCTTATTGGTTTTAACTTATACTTTCTAATGAATGCTACCCAATTCCTAGTTAATCTATTAGGATTATAATAATTTCCATCTTCACTCTTTAAAACAAAGTCTGTAGTTTTCCAATTATTTGGATTCATGTCTTTAAGAACTTCTTGCTTTTCTTTAAGTTCTTTTATTAACTCAAAGCATACATCTGGTAATGATATTGTCCTAATACTATTTCTAGTTTTAGGTGTATCGAGATATACACCTTTTCCTCTAACATTAAGTAGATTTTGCTTAATACTTATCGTTTTATTCTCATAATTAATATGGGAATATTCTAATCCAAGTGCTTCTCCTCTACGTAATCCACCTAAGACTAATAAATATATTGCTGTCTTAAATGTTAAGTCTGTGTATTCTAAATACTTAAATAATTTCTGTAATTCTTCATCATCATAGAATTGCATTTCCTTTTTAGACACAGTAGGAGGTTTAATTATCTTAGTACATGGATTAACACTTATAAAATCCCACTTTACAGCAGTATTAAGCATAACAGATAATAAACTATGCTGATGTCTTACTTCTGATTCTGATAACAAGTTATAATTACCATTTATATCTGGATTCTTTGATTTTGTCTTTCTCAATTCATTATAAAACTTATCTATTTCATAAACTGTAATTTCACTTAGTTTATAATCTTTAAATCTAGGAAGTATATGAGAGTTTAAACAAGACTTATAACCAGCAAGAGTAGAAGCCTTAACATTTACTTCTGCATAATCTTTAAGCCAAAGTTTAGCATACTCTAGAAAATTCATATCACTATCAGGCTTAATAATAGCATGTTTAATCTCATAAAGAAGTTCATCACGTCTATTAATGGCTTCTTTAAGTGTCCCATTAAATGTTTCAGTATATCTATTTCTAGAACCGTCATGTTTTCTTCCTTTTTCAATGTCAATTCGATACTTTTGATTTGGAATAACTTCTGTAATATTTCTTTCTTTGGCCATTGTATAACTCCTTTCGTTTAATATTTAAACAGTTTATCATTTCTCAATACAAGCAGTTATACAAACTTATAGTTAGAAACACTATTACTATGTGATGACTTTTCCTCAATCCATTTCTTTACTTCGTTAGGCTCAAAGAAATACTTAGAACCACGTTTTATATATCTTAACTCATTCTTGTTAATTGCTTGTGTTAGTCCATATTCTGTAATTAGTGGATGGTACATTTTAACTACTTCTTTTCTTGATATATATTCACTGGATGTTGTAGGTGCTACTGCTGCTGTAGTATCTATTTGTTTAGTTTCTTTTCCAAGCATTACATCATTAAGATATAGTGACATTTGACTTAATAGACTAACAATATTTCTATGTAGTTCTGTATCAGTAAATATTGTTTGATCTATTGTCATTAAATAAAAGCCTATTTGTGCTATATTACATCCTATATCTTTGAATTTCTTTGTTTCTATCATTATTTATTATTCCTTTCTTTTATCTTTGTTATCTTTCTTTAAAAATACTATCGGGTAGAAAAATTCTTGTGAAAGAATTTTCTACCCCTTATTAGTAATAGTATTTGTCATCCTATTCCTATTCTTATGGGATTTTATGCTACTAGAAACTGCCCACCAGTTTAGTCATCATTTTATGACCTAGCATTTTATAATTAAACAATATATGTGTTCTTGTAATAGTTATATATTTCATCATGCTTATTTTTATATATTTCTTTATATAATGGTCTAAATGCTTCAATAAAGTTAGCAAGACCATTTGTTTTGATACCAGTTCCAACCAGTTCATAATATGTACCTTGTTGAACTATTAATTTGGCTTCCATCAGGTAATATATAACTGAATGAATTGTAGATATGCCAGTAGTATATTTAAAATAATATGGTAGTTTTGTTGCTGGCTTAAAGTGATTACTCTTAACAATTTCTAAATCCATTACCATACCATCTTTTAAGTTATCAAACTTTTTCTTAAAATTAGAACCAGTTCCTTGTGCTATTTTAATTATATTGTGGCATGAATAATCTAATATTTTAGGACCATATCTTTTAGACATTGTTCCTAGTTTCTTATGTACCTTTTGGCGCATATCATTTATTAGCAATAAAGAAAACTTTCTTTCATTGACTAATCTTGAATACTTCTTAATAAGTAATGATAGAGGTCTTGAATCATAATTACTATTGTTATTTGTAATTGATATTCCTTTCTTACTTATATTTAAGTATCCTTCATTAATTAGTCCTGCAATTGTGTCAATGATAATTAATGATATTTCATTAGTGTCAACAAACTTATCTAATATTTGTTCTACCTTTTCAAATGTGTTTTCCCTGCAGTAAAAGAAGTTGGTATCTTTGTGCTTTGATAGTCTAAAAATATTAAGTTTATCACTTGTAACTGAGTTACATGTATCTATATATAATACTTTCATGCTCTGTTCACAGTATGCTGCTGCTATTTGTAGAGCAATAGTTGTTCTTCCTGTTGATGATTCTCCAACTAATTGGATAACTTCGCCATCTTTACTAATTCCACCATTTAAAATAATATTTAGTGGTACTGATATTAAGTTAATCTTTTCTTCATTATAATCAGTTTTAATGTTCAATTCTTTAAATATCTCATTTGCTTTCATTTGCTTATTCATAATATATTCCTTTCTATGATATGTCTAACATGTCTAAAATTCCAGGATCAAACTTGTCATTTTCTTGTTCCTTTATAGATGATTCATCATCTTGCAAAATATCGTCTTTTTTATAATTAGATTCCTTTGGTAAAGGATTACCAATCATATAATATTTACCTTCTGCACGAGTTGCTGATGTTGTAGTAGGTAATTGGGCATTTCTTAATTTCAAAGCACCTATTTTTATTTGTTTTGTAACTTGTGTTTCAGCATCGCTATAAAGTGAAATAATATATGTCGAGGCTCTTTCTAATTCAGAAGCCTCTGCTACATGAGAAATCATATAATTACCATTATGTTTTACTGCATATGCAATACCCTCACGATTGACTTGTGATAACAATATTACTGATACAGGTCTTTTAGTATTTAGAAATGATAGTGATTGTCGCCTAAAAAATGATACATACATATTAAGAACTCTTAATTCATCCTTATTATCATCATTATTTACATACTTTAATAATTGAATATGGTCGACTACAACAATATCAATTTCATTAGAAATATGATTATCCTTTTCTATGCTTTTAATCTTTATCATATCATTAATTTCAGTTAGTTTTCCCTCTATATCAAATGTACTATAACCTGATAAGTCTGTCTCTCCAATAAAATATAAAATGCCAGGAAGTTCTTCTAAATAGGGAATAACCTTATTATATAGATATTCTTTTTCTTTATCATTTAATTCTTTCTTTATAATTTTCTCTACCTCAATACCAGGTGGTATTGCTTCTGTTGACACCCTTGATAGTAATTTTGCATACAACATCATAGGTGTTTCTTCTAGTGATACATAGCATACATTTTTACCATACTTTAGTGCATTGTAGCAAATATTTATGGCATATGTTGTTTTCATAGAGCCAGGTCCACCAACTATTGAGCAAAGTGTACCAGGATAAATACCACCTGTTAAATAATCAATGTTATCATCTAAAAATGATATACCACCATCTACTTGATAAGATTCGTATAGTTCTTTAAAAGATTCATTAATAGGTATATACTTTTGCTCTTTTGTTTCTATATGTGATAGCATTAATTCTAATAGTTTATAAAACTTATCATTATTTCCATTTTCTTTAAGATAGTCATCTAATACTATTAATTCCTTTCTTATGTTTGCCTTATTCTTAAATCCAGATAAATACTTTGAACACTTTTTTATTGATTCATAATCTCTTCTTTCATAGTATTCTTTCATTTGTCTAATTATATTAGATAAATTAGTACGTTTAAGTTCTTGCTCATCATAGTATTCAAGAATATAATCAGGTTTACCAGGTTCAAAAGTCATATTCTCACATCCTTTCTTTAAAGAAAACAATAGTTTTCCTTGCAAAAGATATGGTATCATAGTACAATATTAACCGCAAAGAAAAGGTGGTAAGATTATGGTAAGAGATATTTTAAAGGTTAATAAAAAACCAGCTTCTAAATTATACGAAATCTCAAAAGATAAATATTGTATACTTGTCTTAAACTATGGTTTTCCAGAAGATAAGTTAGAATATTCGGATTTAAATTCTAGTGAAATAATGGATGATTATTCAGAGGTAGGAGATACACCTATTATAACTGAACCTTATTTGTTTGAAGTAAATAGTGTATATAATAGTATTTATAATCTTGGAAAACAACTATATGATTTGAATTATTATTCAGAACTTAATGACATCAATAGATTATTACCGAGTAAAAAAATATGCGAGTTAATAACTAAATGGATTAACATAAACGGATTTCCCTATACTAGAGGTTATTTGGAAAGCGAATTTGATTTACCTAATGATGAACCCTACATAAAGGATTTCATTTATGATGCAATCATGAATTATGTATTTACTAGCATTAAAATCTTATTAGATGAATTTCTTGATAATTCTAGTGAAGAACCAATAGCAAATGCTGATATAAAGAAAGCAGAAACGAAATCACTTCTGCAGTTTGTAAACTTTAAACAAATATTAGATATAATGGAACAAGAGGTTTATTATCCTGCCGATTTTTATACATATGATGAATTACTAAATAATAGCAATAAACTTAGTATTGATTCTGCCAATTTCTATACATATGATAAATTACTAAATAATATCAATAAACTTAGTATTGATTCTGCTGATTTTATAAATTCAGTTCAGAAATTAATGCTACCAATAACTGCTAAGACTTGTATACTAAGAGATTATGACTTTAGAATTTATACAATTAAGCCTGTATATATAGATACTATTTCAGACTACTATAGCATAGAAAGTTCTCAAACTATTATGGGAATATCTATGTTGAGATTACAACAAATTCTTGCTGCAGAAGAAAGAGGCTATTTAACTAGATGTCATAATCCTCAATGTAGAATGATTTTTAATAGTTCTAAAGGCAAACTTTATTGTTCTAGAGAGGAGTGCCAGAAATACAGAAATAATATTAAATCTAAAAGGAGTTATCATAAAAAATAAGTGAATCTAAATAATCACTTATTTTACTATATATTATACTTGTTCTTTACTTCTATAATTAATCTCTTCAATTAAGCATTCTGTAATCATATCATTATAATTCTCTTTTAAGAGTTTTTTATGAATTAGTTTTGGAACTTTAACAACTGCTTCACCATTATTGATTAAATACAACTTAGTGTCTTCAAACCATGTAGCATAAGTAAGTGGTGATATCTTCTTCCTTATTTTTTTTAATACTTGTCTCCATATATCAATATCAGTTGGTGAACTACTGATATTGTTTCCTCTAATAGTATAAATAACATTCATAACTATTCTTCCTCACTTTCTTGTAGAATATTTAAGCAATAAATTGTTCTCTTAATTTTGCCACAATTACTAATTACTGCTACTAACTTATCATATACTATTGTATTTGTCAATTGAACATTGGTTTACCTTTTTAAATTTGAAAAAACAAGTAGTTTAATACTTGTCCTTATTTCTTTTCTTCAAATAATTTAATCCAGTTATAAACTGTAGTTCTACTTTTAACTCCAAGTAGTTTCTGCATTTCAACTAATGTTATTTGCTTGCTTTTCCACTGACTATAGTATTTAAGAAAATGAATATCTTCTTCTAATTCTTCTTTAGTTTTAGGAGTTCTTCCAAACTTAACTCCATTTTTTAGTGCTATATCTATTCCTTCACGTTGTCTTACTTTAATAAAGTTTCTTTCTTGATTTGCAACATAAGATAAGATTTGTAATACTAAATCGCTAATAAATGTTCCTAATAAGTCTTTGTTCTTTCTTGTATCTAGTAGGGGCATATCTATTACATATATATCTGCTTTAATATTCTTTGTAATGTCTCGCCATTCTTCAATTATCATATTATAATCTCTACCAAGTCTATCTATTGATTTTACTACTAATAGATCATTTTCTCTTAAAATACTCTTTAATAGTTTATATTGCTCTCGTTCAAAATCTTTACCACTTTGTTTATCTACATAAACATTTTTATTATCTATTCCTAACTTAGAAAATGCTTCAAGTTGACGTAATAGATTTTGGTCATTACTACTAACTCTACCATAAGCAAATGTCTTATTATTCATATTTCTCCTTTCTAACAATGAACAATTAAAGTCTATCAATATTTAAATGAACATTTTAAGTATAAATACAGCAACCAGAGCAGGTTAATCATACTTATTTCACTGACCATTTAAACCACACTTTGATTGAACACCATATTTTATAATAAATGATACCCTCTAATTAGGTATCATTTTTGGTGTGATGTATTATTTATAGATTAATAAGATTGCTACAACACATTTTAAACGATTGTGACAACTTTAAATCTACTTTAACACATGACACACCACCTAAATGCAAATCTAACACCTTAATCCACATCTTTTAATAGTGTAGTTATATCTACGCCTAATATAAGTGATATACAAAACAATTCTTTAACTGTGATAGGCATTTTAGTTGTTTTATCTAATATTCTACTTATTCTATTTTCTGTCATATAAGTATTGTTAATTATATCAGACATAAATTCTTCATTTGTTTTATTCTGCTTCTTGATTAATGTAAGAATATTATCAATAGTCCTATTATTTATCTTATCTGCTTGTTCTCTCATTTAATATTCACTAGCAAACATTATGGTTGTAGTACTTCTGTCTGCTTCAGTAATAATGTATACTTTTCCTTTCTTAGATAAATAACAAGCAAGTATTCTATTGTCATTTAATAATGCTTTATCATTTTCTTCTTTATCTTTATCACATAAATCTCCCCAATCCTGAGCCATATATCTTGTAAAGAAAGAAATTACTTCATACTTAAATTTATTATCTTCTTTCATGGCTTCATTTATTCCTCTTGTTTTTACGATATTTCCTGTATCAAACATTAGCCTTTTCTCCTTTAATGCTTGTTGATAAAAAAGTAACTTTATCTGCTACTAATTGTGGAATGCTTACTTGTTTACTGTTTACTTCTATCATTTTTGATTGGATGTTCCCTTTAATAGCAATTAAATCACCTTTAGAACAATATTCCATTACATTATTCGCAATACCTCTAATTAAAATGTTATTTATAAAATCAGTTTCATATATTCCATCTGTATTTTTAAAACTCCTAGTTACTGCTATTTTTACCTCAGTTACTTTGTCTGTATTTTCATCTTTTTGTATAAAAAAATCGATTATTCTTCCAACTAAATAATATTGATTCATAAATTATTCCTTTCTTAATTCTTATAATAGAAACCATATACACAACGATTACCTAATCTACTTGGGTCATATATATCATGTATTATGCCATCAACGATACAGGTCAAATGTTTTGATATAGATACTATCAATGTCCCATTGGGTAATTCTGATTTTCGCAGGTGTACTTTGCAACCTTTACCAAAAAGCATTGTTGGCTTCCAAATAAAACCTAAATCTAATAATAATTTATGTGCTACTTCTTTTGCTACTCTGGAGTAGTCATTTTTAATATATGCCTCATCATAACCTGAATCTATAATGTATCTATTGAGTAGATTAGTTATTTCTTCATAACCTTTACCAGTTGCAATAGCAATAGAGCGACAAACACTATCATTGATATTATCTTTTAGTGTTTCAGGTCTTCCAGCATCATCATAAATCCATTTAATTGCATTATTCTTCATATGTACCTCCTTTCATCTTGTTAGGTAACCACATTATAAAATAATCTACAAGACATAAATAACAATTTATACCAAAAGAAAAGATTGTAAATTAGAATTACAATCTTACTTACTACATGATAATTTCATTGATAAATCTTGTTGCCAACATATATTTTGCTTGATATTATCTAGTCCATTTTTATATGAGTAATTATATGCTCCTATGACATATTGATACTGGTCACCAATTTCAAGAAATCCTACGTATACTGTTGAACTTGCTAATAGTGTCGTATCTATAGCACCATTAATAGTAGGGTTATATTCAATATTACATTTTAGTATTACTCGTTGGTAATTATCAATTTCTACACTTTCACATGAACTTGTTTTCACTTTTCCAACAATTCTGTTTTTATCACCAGGCGAAGAATGACTACCATAACTAGTAAGTTTAATATTTACATATGTATCATTCTTTTTTAATAGTGATTCAATATTATGTATTGCTACATCTTCTGGTTTATTTGATGTTTCACCAGCACAACCAGTTAATGTAAATATCATTATTACTAATATAACAAAAAACTTCTTCATAATTACTTCAATCTCCTAATCTTCAAATTTCTTCTATCATTAATATACAATAAATAATATTTGTCTGCTTTATCAATCATACTTGAACCATTAATTTTGCAGAACTCCTCAATAGTAATAGTAGATATATCATAATTATCATTTTCTATAGATATATTGTGTGCTACTACTACTGAGATATTATAGTCAATACTTAATTTATGGAAATATTCATTAGCACCATCTACATTAGGTAATAAGTCAATGTAATCAATATAAACTATATCTGGATTATACTGAATTATACTGTTTTTAATATCATTGATATCTTCTATAGGATTATCTAATATAATTAGATTATCTAAATTACTAAATTTGGTTTGTTTAATGATACTATCTTTACTATTTTCTAATGAGAAGAATAATACCTTTTTATCATTTAGTAAATCATCTTTTATGTTTTCTAATATTGTAGATGTTTTACCATTACCAGGTCTTGAGGCTATCACTATATATTGA
>JALEZJ010000073.1 GCA_022772985.1 Erysipelotrichaceae bacterium
AATTAAATTCATCTCATCATCACCTATAAATAGTTTAATACCAATATATGTAAAATATGCGATAATTTTTTTGACAAAGTTTGTAATTATATTGTATAATAAAAATAAGATAATAATAAAAAGGGAAACGGTGATACTTGCTATGGAAAATATAATTATAACTTTTGAAAACGGTGATAAAAAAGAATATCCAAAAGGAATAAAATTATCGGAAATCATTGCTGATATCAAAGGAAACTATAAATTTGATATTATCAGTGCTAAATTTAAAAATCAAATTATCGGTTACGACGATGCTATCATGAAAAGTGGCAATCTAGAATTATTTGATATTACAACCTCACAAGGAAACAAAATATACGAAAGAGGATTAATCTTTCTTTTTGAAACTTGTACTCTAAGAGTCTTAGGAAAAGATACCAAAATCAAAATAAGACATCCAATAGATAAAGGAATATACTGTGAGATTGACAAAAAAGTAACCGAAGAAGAAGTAGAAAAAATTAAAGAGTTAATGCATGCAAAAGTAAAATTAGCACTTCCATTCGAACAATTAGAAACTTCTCGAATTGAAGCCATTGAATATTTCAAAAAATTAAAAAGATATGATAAAGTAAAGACACTATCTTATACAATTTCTAACTTTGTAAAACTATATAAATTTGATGGAGTCTACAACTATATCATTGGAGATTTACCACATGATGCAGGAATATTAAAACAATTCGATTTAACCTTACTAGAAGAAAAAGGAATCGTATTAAGATTTCCATTCACTCATACCAATGGAAAAATAGTAAAATATACTTATCATGAAAAATATGTAAATAGTTTAGAAGAATATGCCAAATGGGGTGAACTATTAAAAATTAATAATCTTGGTGAATTAAACGAAGCAATTATTGATCAAGGATATGGAGAAATCATCAACTTGGCAGAAACACTACAAGATTATAAACTATTGTCGATTGCTGAAGAAATTTCTCTAAAAAATGATGACATCAAAGTAGTTCTTTTATCCGGACCATCTTCATCAGGAAAAACTACTACCGCCAAAAAATTAGCCTTATACTTAAAAACACTAGGTCTAAGACCACACCACTTATCACTAGATGATTACTTTCTAGAAAGAGATAAAACTCCATTAGATGAAGATGGGAAACCAGACTATGAAGGAATCAAAGCCATTGATATAAAACTTTTCAATAATCAAATGGAAAAATTATTAAAAGGAGTATCCGTAGTAACTCCAACTTATGATTTTATCACCGGAAAAAAACAATTTAATCGCCCTCTAAAACTAGAAGAAAATGATATCTTAATTGTGGAAGGTTTACATGCTTTAAATGAAGAAATCAGCAAAGAAATCCCTAAAAAGAACAAATATAAAATCTATATCAGCCCATTAATTTACTTAAACATTGATGATGATAATAGAATTAGTCTAACAGATATTAGATTATTAAGAAGAATGATCAGAGACTACCGTACCAGAGGACATAATCCATCTAAAACCTTATCTTCTTGGCAAGATGTAAGAAGAGGCGAAGAAAAATATGTCTTCCCTTACCAAGATGATGCGGATGTAATCTTTAATACTTTCCTAGTATATGAACTAGGTGTCTTAAAAACTTATGTAGAACCATTACTTTATTCTGTTCCACCAGAAGATCCAGAGTATCATACCGCAATAAGATTATTAGAAATCTTAAAACTAGTTCTACCAATCCCATCTAATGATGTACCAAAATTATCTATCCTAAGAGAATTTATCGGAGGAGGCTATTTTGAATAATAGTCTTTCTTTTTATTGACCAAAAATACTGAAAAATATTTTTACTTCATAAATATAAAAAAGTAAGTAATCATCATGAATTAAGTAAAAATATGATAAAATAAATTTAACAAGAAAAATAAAAGAGTAGGAGGAAGACATGGAATACATTCAAATTGTAGATAAAAATGGTAATTTTACAGGAGAAATCAAGGAAAGAGAAGAAGTACATCATAAGAATTTATTACATAATGAAATTTCTATCTTTATTATAAACGATAAAAATGAAGTGTTATTAGAAAAAAGAAGTCCAAATAAAAAGTATAGTCCTAACAAATGGGGATTGTGCGGTGGTCATGTATCAGCGCATGAAAGTTTAGAAGAAGCAGCATTACGAGAAGGAAAAGAAGAACTAGGCTTAGAAATTTCTTTAAATAAACTCCATCCATTTGGAAAAAGAGAATTCATCCTAGAACAAACAAACTCTCATTTTATATATTCTTATTATGTAAAATCAAATTTAAAAGAAAATGAATTTATACTCCAAAAAGAAGAAGTATCAGAAGTAAAATGGGTGAATATAGATACAATAATAGAGATGATTCTATCACATAATGAATCCCTTACCAAAACAACTAGTTTATTGCTTTCCCACTTTTATCAATTAAAAACAGTAATCTTGAAAAATGGTTATGTAGAAATGTGAAATAATTGGGCTAAGAAAAGAAATGGTAAATCAGTATATGATTTATGGTTAGATGAATATCAAGATATTTTAGAAAGGAAGATAAATATGATAAAAGTATTAAGTTTAAAAGAACCATTTGCATCCTTAATTAAGGAAGGTATAAAAAAGGTAGAAACAAGAAGTTGGCAAACTAGTTACAGAGGAGAACTCTATATTCATGCTAGCATCTCTAGAAGCAGTATTAATGAAAAAAATACAGAATTTCAAAAACTAATAAAAGATTTAGAGTATCAGCC
>JALEZJ010000101.1 GCA_022772985.1 Erysipelotrichaceae bacterium
AAGATGCTTTTTTTGTGCTTTTTGACAGATATTAAAAGTCATGATATATTTTAATTAGCTAATAAAATCCTGTGAGATTTATTGGCATAAAAAAAGCTATCTTAGAAAGATAGCAATAGAAATGTGCCCGACCAAAAGCACAAAGCAAATAATATAGCAACGAATGATAAATGACTATATTACAATATCAGTATAACACATTTTTATCCGGTATACAATGTTTTATAGTTATTTAGCATTCCACTTTACAGGAAGGAGGAATTCTTAATGACTAGAGTAAAATGTATAAAGGAAAACGATACAGGACGAAATATATTATTTCAAAATGTTGGTAATCATGAAATAATGGATAGAAAAACATTTGTAAATAGGGTAAAAAATCCTAATTCTTCTTATCATCAAGATTATGTTGTAAAGAAAATAAATGGAATAGAAACCCCAGTTTCCAAACCTGATGGCAACAAGAAAAACAATTTAGAATAGTGGTACTTTTTGGTTGGGCATAATCATTTTTGAAAGGAGAAAATATGAATTCAAATAAAATAAAGAAAATTATATATAGTATTTTAAAAGAAATATTAGAAGGAGATTCAATTCCAACAGCATCAGATTATGAAATAGCAGAAGACCAATTTTTTGAAATAATTAACTTAATGAAAAATGAAAATTATTTAAATCCCAAGAAAGTTACTTTTTTCGTTACAGGGGACTTACATATTCAAAAATCAATTGATACAGTTACAATGAAGGGAATTGAATTTTTAGAACAGAACAATAAATGGTCAAAAGTGTATAAAGGAATTAAAGAATTTAGAGAATTTTTACCAATATAATCTGAAATAAATCAATAATTCTAGATACGTTTTTAGATACGTTTAAACTGCTATGTTAGAAAAATGGACATAACTTTCTTACAATGTAAGAGTAAATTATTAAACATTTTGAGTAAGAAAGCCCACTTTAAAAGGAAAAAATTACACGGTAGTTTTAAATGGACGCCATGTGGCTCAGGAAAAAAGTATAAAAAGTGTTGTATGGAAAAAGGAATTTATGATACTAAAGATGTAAAATTAAATGATAATGCAGCTAACAATTATAATCCGTTTGGCGTCGAATATGCGAAAGAGCATCATTCTAAATACTTTAATCAAAAACTAAATAACAAATTAAATTTGCTCTATAATAATTATCAAAATTTATCTAGTACAAAAATTATAGATGAATACTTAGAGATTATGAATGAATTATTAAATTTTGCCAAAAAACACAAAGTAAAAACACCGGAAGAATTAGACAATTTTGATATTATTGATGAATTTACCACAAATATTATTGGAAATTTCGAATTAGAAATCTCTAATTTAAATCTAAATGGTGAATTTGAGTATGATTTAAATGTCTTAATAAATTATTTAGATAGGTTATTAGAAACTTTTACATTAGATCAAAATACTTATGAAAATATGATTTGTTGCAAATGCAACACGTTATTTAAATTAGAAAGAAGAGATGAAGGGGAAAAATTGATGTTAGACTACATTAGGAAGAATCCAAAACAAGTTTATGCTTATGTAGAATTAGTAGATGATTTTAAAATGGTTCATGATTTAGATAAGGCAAAATATTATTACGATCTAGGCATGAAAATAGAAGATACGGAAGAAAAGGATGCCTTAGAAGAAAGAAGCGATTATTTTAAAAAAAATTTATAATAAATTGACATCTTAGATTGCACGTGATATGATAGCCACCTAGAAAGAGGGAATGAAAGATCTCTTGTACTTATTATGAATTTAAATGTGGCTTTTTTGGTGGCGATTACTGGTGCCGTAAAAAAAGATTGCCGTGTAGATGATGGGACATATCGCAAGTATTGTAGAGATTATAATTATGATGAATGTCCAATCTACAAACATCAAGAAAGTAGTAGCTGCTTTATCACTACTGTAGCATGTCAAATCTTAGGAAAAGAAGATAATGATCCAGTATTAAATGATTTCAGGAAATTCAGAGGAAACATTTTACAAAAAATCCAAAATATTATGATATCTTAAAAGAGTATGATGTGATTGGTCCAAAAATTGCAGATTCCTTATTTCGTGATAAAGATAAAGAAGAAATGGCCAAGGGACTATATCAAAATGCAATCTTACCAGTTCATTCATTGATTCAACAAGAAGAGTATGATAAAGCTGTAGAAACTTACTATGTTATGACATTAATGTTAGTAAATTATTACGGACTAAAACATGAATATAATGAAATAAAAGATCAAGATTATGGTTATTTAACCTCAGAGTTTGATCCTAAGATATCAGGATACGGAATGAAAAAAATAAAGAAAAAAGGGCTGAATAAAAGATATTTTAAGGGAGTATCTTTTTTTCTTGCATTAAAATGTATTTTTAGTATGAACAATTAAAAATATTTTTATTAATTTTAATGTTCTTTTAATCTTTCCTTCATATAATCATCTAGAAGAAAGGAAGGAATTTTATGTATATTTTAAAAAATGCTTTTATTTCTATTACTAGAAATATAGGAAGAAATTTATTGATTGGAATTATTATTGTCGTAATATCTTGTGCTTGTGCAATTACATTAGCAATTAGAAATTCAGCAAGTGCATTAATTACCTCTTATCAAAATCAGTATGAAGTAACTGCAACGTTCGGAATTAATCGAGAGTCTATGCGAGGAAATATGCAGATGGATAGAGAAGCAAGTCAAGAAGAAAAAGAAACCAATAAAGAGAATATGAATACAATCTTTGCAAGTATCAGTAATATTAGTACGGATGAGATTCATACTTATGGAGAAAGTGAATATGTAAAAAGTTATTACTATCAAAAAAGTGTTGGTGTAAATTCATTAGAATTAGAACCCGCTAGTACTACGACAGCAACAGATTCTAGTGAACAGTCATTTGGAGGAAAAGGAGGAAAACAGGATTTTACCAATCAAACAAACAGTGACTTTACCTTAGAAGGTTATTCTTCTATCGAAGGAATGCAAGACTTTATCAGTGGTAAGTATTCTATTACCTCTGGAGAAGTATCAAGTGATATAGAAAGTGATACTTGTGTGATCAATTCAGAACTTGCGACACTAAACAATATTGAAGTAGGTGCTACCATTACTCTAGTCGATCCAGATAATGAGAACAATACCATTACTTTAACTGTAACAGGTATCTTTGAAGAAATTAGTGATACAGAGGATGCAATGGGAATGTTTACAAGTTCTGTTAATAAGATTATTACGAATACAAATGTGGTTGAAAAATTAATGAATGTGAATTCCGAGATGAAAGCAACAACGACACCTACCTTTATTTTAACTAGTAAAGACGTTATTTCTTCATTTGAAGAAGAATTAACAGAAAAAGGACTAAGTGAATATTTATCACTCTCTACAAACCTAGATCAAGTAGAGTCTGCTACTAGTACAATTTCTAATGTATCAACTTTTGTTCTTACTTTTTTAATCATTACTTTACTAATTGGTGGTATTGTTTTATTTGTCATTAATATGATTAATATTCGTGAGAGAAAATATGAAATTGGTGTTCTTAGAACCATTGGAATGAAAAAAAGTCTATTAACGCTACAATTTGTGAGTGAATTATTAATGGTTGCTATCATATCCTTGGCAATTGGAGCAGGAATTGGATCACTCGCTAGTGTACCAGTATCTAACTATTTATTAGACCAAGAAATTCATTCTGCCGAAGAACAGGTAAATGATGTAAATCGTAATTTTGGAGGGGCCAATAAAGAAAAATTCAATAATGTAAATGGAATAGCAACGGTTCAAGCCTTTGATTCCATTGATGCAGTAGTAGATTTAAAAGTATTAGGAGAGTTATTTGTCATAGGAATTTTACTAACTTTAATTAGTTCAAGTGCTTCTATGATTAGTATTCAGAAATTTTCTCCACTTACCATATTAAAGGAGCGAGGATAAATGAGTAAAAAAGTATTAGAATTAAATCAAGTAAATTATCGTTATCAAGATGCTGAGTCAGATGATTATATATTAAAAGATATAAATTATGAGTTTGAACTAGGAAAAACTTACGCAATATGTGGAAAAAGTGGTAGTGGGAAAACAACTTTTCTTTCTCTAATTAGTGGACTAGAACCCAACTATGAAGGAGAAATTCTTTATGAAGGAAAAAATTTAAAAACGATCGATTTAGATCATTATCGTAATACAGATATTGGAATTGTGTTTCAAAGTTATAATCTTCTACCACATTTAACAGCACTGGAGAATATTGTTTTATCGATGGATATTAGTCATGTACAGGTAGAAAATAAAAAAGAACAAGCAATGAACTTAATGGAAAGTGTTGGTTTAAATAGAAATCAAGCAGATAGAAGAGTCTTGAAACTATCTGGTGGAGAACAACAAAGAGTTGCAATTGCTAGAAGTCTTTCTTATCAGCCTTCTATTATTATTGCAGATGAACCAACTGGAAATCTAGACAAAGATACCGAAGATGAAATTATGACAATTTTTAAAAAATTAGCACATCAAGAAAAGAAATGTGTCATCATTGTAACACATTCTAAAAATGTATGTGATCATGTAGACGTCATTTATGATTTAAAAAAGGAAAATAATAAAAATCGAAAGAGTAGTAGAAAAGATTAGATGAAAATGTCATCTAGTTTTTTCTTTTTCTATTTTCATTTCCTTCTATTTTTTGTATAATAATATTTATAAATACAACTAGAAAGTAGGAAAGTATATGGAGTATTTAAAATATTTTGGATATAATTCTATTGTTATTTTATCTTATTTTTTTCTTTCTTTATTGGTCTTATTTCTAAATTGGCTCACAAAAGGAAAAAGTAATACTTTATTGTTTTCATCTAGTAGAGGTTCTATTTTCAATCCTTTTACTTATATTAGGATGTTTACCCATATCTTAGGTCATGAAAATTGGATTCATTTTCACAATAATTTCTTATATATTCTTTTAATTGGTCCCATGATTGAAGAAAAATATGGTAGCATCAATTTATTAATCATGATCCTAATTACTGCTTTTGTAACAGGATTAATTAATTGTATGATTGGAAAGAGGCGAATTTTAGGTGCTAGTGGAATTGTTTTTATGCTTATTCTTTTGAGTTCCCTTGTCAATATTCAAAGTGGAACTATTCCTATTACTTTTGTTTTAATTTTTTTATTTTATATTGTAAGTGAAGTTATGGATGGAATTTTTAAGAAAGATAACGTTTCTCATTTTAGTCATTTAATTGGAGCTAGTTGTGGATTTATTTATGGATATTATTTCTTTTTATAAAATCTTTTTATCAAATATTTTCTTTTTTTGATTTTATGATTGTTTGAATTGAAAAATATTTTTCAGTATTGTTTGTTTTTGATTTGAAAAAGTGTTAAATTGAAATTGACTTTTTTGTTTTGGAATGTTAGAATTAGTTGAAAATAAAATGATGTAGAAAAATTATAAAGTGAGATTGATTTTATTAATATTTGTTTTATGAAGATAAAGGAGAAAATAAATGAAAAATTTGTTTGAACAGGATGATAAATATGTTTATAAGCCACTAGCAGAAAAAATGCGACCAAATCATTTAGATGATTTTTTTGGACAACAAGATATAGTTGGTCCGTCTTCTCCAATTAGAAAAATGATTGAGACGGATAATATTTCTTCTATGATTTTTTGGGGACCACCTGGAGTGGGTAAGACGACGCTTGCTCATATTATTGCGAATGAAACTAATTCTTCTTTTTATGAATTAAGTGCTGTAACGGCTGGTGTTAAAGAAATTAAAGAATTTATTGAAATTGCTAGGTTTAATAAGATGAATGGAAAGAAGACAATTGTTTTTGTGGATGAAATTCATCGCTTTAATAAAGTACAGCAAGATGCTTTTTTGCCTTATGTAGAAAATGGTGATATTATTTTAATTGGGGCAACTACTGAAAATCCTTCTTTTGAAGTGAATTCTGCACTACTTTCTAGGGTAAAAGTTTATGTTTTAACATCTTTAACAGAAAAAGAAATTGTTTCTATTTTAAGAAGGACTTTAGAAAAAAATAGGGAGTATCAAAATGTTACCATTCAAGAAGAGTGCTTTCCTTTAATTTCTTCTCTTTCTAATGGTGATGCGAGATCTGCTTTAAATACATTAGAAAATATAATTAATATTACTCCTTTTATAAATGGAGAAAAAAAGATTACGAAAGAGATACTTCTTTCTTCTTTACAGAGTAAAACATTTTTATATGATAAAAAGGGGGAAGAACATTATAATTTGATTTCTGCTTTACATAAGTCTATGAGGAATAGTGATCCGGATGCTAGTTTATATTATTTGGCTAGAATGTTAGAAGCGGGTGAAGATCCTCTATATGTTGCTAGAAGACTAATTCGATTTGCGTCAGAAGATATTGGATTAGCTAATCCTAATGCTTTAGTTCAAGCAACAAGTGCATATGAGGCTGCTCATGATAATGGAATGCCAGAATGTGATGTAAATTTAGCACAAGCGGTTGTTTATTTGAGTGTGAGTCCTAAGTCAAATTCGTTATATATGGCTTATTTGAAGGCAAAAGAAGATGCTAAGAATACTGCATATGAGAAAGTTCCATTAAATTTGAGAAATGCTGTAACAAAACTAGATTCTGATTTAGGATATGGAAAGGGATATCAATATGCTCATGATTTTGAACAAAAAATTACTAATATGCAATGTTTGCCTGATTCTATTAAAAATCATAAATATTATTATCCAACTAATAGTGGTAGAGAAAAAGCTGTAAAAGAGGTTTTGACAAAAATAGAAAATATGAAAAAGAATTTATGAATAAAGTACTTTAAAAGATTTCTTTTTTTATTTAGCTTTATTTATGTATTACAATTTGAATTATAAATGAAATAAAAAAATAATTGAGTATAGAAAAAGGCTTAGTTAAATTAAAGGTTTGGTAATTGATTGAATGTAATGTTTTTGGGGGTTCTTATATTTAATTAAAATATTAAATTAAATAGTCATGAACAAAAAAACTTAAGAAGGAAGGTATGATATGAAAGTAGTCATTAGTGGTAGTTTTCGAAAGCATTTATCTGATATTATAGAATTAAAAAGATGTCTTGAGATGGATGGAATAGAAGTATTAAAACCAAATAATATTGATGTCATAGATAATCAAGAAAATCCAGAATTCATTAAATTTATTGGGGAAGATACCAAAAGTGAATATGTTTTAGAACAAGAATATTTGGAAGCTATTTTTAAAAGTGATGCTCATATTATTTTTAATAAAGATGGTTATATTGGAACAAGTGCTTTAATAGAGTTATGTGTAGGAGCAGGTAATTATGCATATACTAAAAAGGAATATGAAAAAGGCTTGTTTCAAAGTACTAATTCTAAAGTTTATTTATTAGAGCCTTTAAATCCAAAGTATTTTGATCAAGAGGTGTTTCATTTTGTTCAATATTTGTTGATGAAAGGTGACGTAAAAGTAGGTGTTTATCAAATGTATCAAGATTTTGGAATGTTTTCAAAAAAGAAAATTAAATAAAAATATGAAACTTTATATAGGAGCGAATTTTAAAAATAATGAATTAATAAATGAATTATGAAAGGACTTAAAGAAGTGGGATGGATACATACTTATAATTGGGTGGAAGAAATATTTGAAAAAGAAACTATGGAAGATACGAGTCGTTTTTCTGAGTTAGGAAGAAAAGTTATTTTGAAATTAGATATTGTGATTATTTTGTTATTAGCTGGTTGTGGTACTTTATGTGGAGTTTGAATTGGTATTATCTTTTATAAAAGGTTATGTTCTAGAAAATGACTGAAAATATGATAGACAAATTATCTTAGTAATGATACAATATATTTGCTGAATCAATATAGGAAGGAGTGCCCTTAATCAACCGATCAATCCTATATTGGTTCAGCGACTAAATGTTTGATCGGTTGATTAAGGGTATTTTATTATGGAAAATGAATTATTAAAAAATTTACTAAAATTAGATGCACTTACTTTATCAGAGTTTAAAAATTATTTGAATCATCATATTATAGAAATTTGTTCTACTCATGGAACAAATTCTAAAATTATCCAAGATTATTCTACTAATGAAAAAGTATGTTTGAAATGCAATTGTAAATTACATAAAAATGGACATACAAAAAATGGTGTTCAAAAATATATATGTCCCATATGTGGAGATACTTCTTCCGAAACAACTGGCACAATTACCTATTGTAGTAAATTACCATTTGAAATATGGAAGAATGTTATTGATAATTTAATAGATGGACTTAGTATAAGGAGAATAGCTCAAAAAAACAAAATTACGATTCAAACTTCTTTTAGTTTACGTCACAAAATTTTATTAGCACTAAAATTTTTTCTTAGTACAATAACATTTTCCGGTGATGTTCAGGGAGATGAAAAAATTTTTAAGATTAATTTAAAAGGTACTAAACCCGCTAATATGCCTAGATTATCAAAAAAGCGTTCAAGTTCTGGTAGTGTTGGCATCAGTAAACATTCAATATGTGTTTTAACCTTAAAAGATGATAGAGATAATTTGCTATTAAAAATAGGAGGTCTTAGTAGAGTTTCTAATAAAATGTTAGAAGATAATTTAAATAATAAAATTGAAAAAAATTCTACTTTAACAACAGATGGTGCTAGTGCCTATCAAAAGTTTTGTGAAGGGAACAAACTAATTCATATTGCCATTCCTTCTGGTTGCTATACTGATGGCAAAGGAAATAATTTAGCAGATATTAATGGAATACATTCACAACTAGAAATATGGATGAGTAAGTTTCATGGAGTCTCTACTAGACACTTACAGTCATACTTAGATTGGTTTACATATGTCTTCATAATGCTAAAAAAATTTGAACATCATAAATTAGAAGTTCAAATGTGCAAGGATATTATTTTAGATAAAAACTATATAAATTCATTAGCTATTTTCAAAAAAGAATTTCCTATAGATTTATATGAGGCATATGGAGAATATCATTATGGAATATATGCTTAGTCAGTCATTTTCTAGAACATAACCTTATAAAAAAATTATAGAATAAAAATACTGATAAAAGAGATGGATTTATCAGTATTTTGTTTTTTATTTTTGATTTTCTACTATTAGTCCTTTGTAATATTTCCAGGCGATGATTCTAGTAGCTAGTTTTTCAATGGTACTTTCAGAGAGTGTTCCGTTTTGGATTGCGTTTTTGATATCTGAAATATCTTGTTTGTAATTGGTAGTGATAAGTAGATCGTTTCCGGCTAATATTGCTTTTACAGCGACATTATCAACATTAGATACAGCTCCCATGCTTAAATCGTCTGTTATTGCAATTCCTGTAAAATTTAATTGATTACGAAGTAGATTATGAATGCTAGGAGATAGGGAAGCTGGGTTGTCTGGATCTATACTAGAAACGATATTATGACTTACTAAAACCGCTTCTGCGCCTGCTTTAATTCCTTCTTCAAATGGTGGTAAATCATTTGTTAGTAAATCGTCATAAGTTCTGGTATCGGTAGCACTTCCTAGGTGGGTATCTGCGTTATTTCCATATCCAGGGAAGTGTTTTAAGGTATAGGATACTCCAGTTCCTTTACTAGCTTGAATAACTGTCTTTGCGTAAGTGGAAGTTAGGCTAGTTCCTTGACCTAAAGTTCTTTCATACATATAAGCACTAGGGTCAGTAGTAACATCAACAACTGGTGCTAAATTTAAATTTAGACCTAAACTTTTTAATAAATTACTTTTTTTGATTGTGTCTTCTTGAATTTTTTCGAAACTTCCTGATGCATATAAACTGCTAGGGGAAGCAAATTTCTCGTCTGCCAAATTAGAATTACTACTAATGCGGACGACTTTTCCACCTTCTTCATCTATTGCTGTTAAAATTGGTATATTGGCAACTTTTTGTAAATCAGCCATCATTTTTTGAACTTGTTCTTTTGTTTTTCCTCTAAAATCTTTTTCAAAAAATACGTAGCCGCCAAATTGGTATGTTTTTAGTTCTTCTACTGGATTATTATCTGGATAGCGGACTAATAGAATTTGAGCAATTTTTTCTTCTAGGGATAGTGATTTCATTTTATGATATGCTAAAGTATAGAAATTTTTAAAAATACCATTATCTTGCCATTCTGTTGGTAGTTCTGTTTCATCTTTTGAGTCTGTTGTTGTATCAATATTTACTACAGAAATATTTTGAAATTCCATATTTTTATTTAAAAGTCCAGTATATTCTAACACTATGTTTGTTCCTGTTGTTACTTCTATATCGTTTGTTTTAAAGGTATAAATAATATTATTTTTATCTTGTAATGTAATTTTAGTTTGATTCTTTGATAAAACAGTTGCTTCTAAAGAATTTGTATTTGTCTTTTTATTGGGGGTATGGATTCCAAATAATACAAATAGACCTACTAATAGTGTGATGATTCCAACTAGGGGAATCATTATTTTTTTTTCCATATTTTCACCTACTGCTACATTATATTAGTAGAAATTTAAATTATGAAACTGTTTTCTTTTTTTTGTTTTTGAAGATTAGCAAAATGAGCTAATATTAAAAAAATATCTTCTTCTGTAATTATATTTTTGTTTTTCTAATTCTTGTATTCTTTTGCTTGTGATATTCATCATGATATTGCCTCTTTCACATTACATTATAACAGTATTGATAGAAAAAGATAAGAAAAAATGATTGACAATTGAGCAGGTATTCAACTATAATAGAATTAGATAGTTGAACATATATTCAACTAAGAGGAGATGTGTTATGTTAAAAAATGAATTTATTTATGATTGTAATGTAATTCATAAAGAAGTAGTAGATGATGTAAAAGGTAAAATGCCTACTACTAAAACTTTTGAATCTTTAGCTAATCTGTTTAAAATATTAGGTGATAATACTAGAATAAAGATATTATTTGCATTATCGGAAAATGAAATGTGCGTTTGTGATATTGCTAATTTATTAGGAATGACGAAATCGTCTATTTCACATCAATTAAGTACTTTACGAAAAAATAAAATTGTAAAATATCGTGGAGATGCTAAACAAGTATATTATAGTTTGGATGATGAACATATTTGTCAGCTTTTTTTGATAGGACTTGAACATATTCATCATCAAGAAGGAGAGAATTTATGAAAAAAATATATCTTTTAAAAGGGTTAGATTGTGCTAATTGTGCGTCTAAAATAGAAGAAAAATTGAAAAAAATGGATGGAATTAGGAAAGTGACTGTTGATTTTATGAATCAAAAATTAATATTGGAATTTTCTTCTGATATGGAGGGAAATCTGTTTTCTAAAGTAAAAGAAGTAATAAAAAGTTTGGATTCTGATATTACGATGGAAGAAGTAATGGTGAAAGAAGATTTAAAAAAAGAATTACTTTTTTTTATAATAGGGCTTATTTTATTTATCATTGCAATACTCTTATTTTATATATTTCCATTTCCAAAAAATTATCTAGGGATGTTATTCTTTATTTTAAGTTATTTTGTTGTGGGTGGAGAAGTCGTTTGGAAAGCAATTCGTAATATGTTGAAAGGGAATTTTTTTGATGAGAATTTTTTGATGTCTGTTGCGACGATAGGTGCTTTTATAATTGGGGAATATCCGGAAGCGGTAGCGGTTATGCTATTTTATCAATTAGGGGAATTATTTCAGAAGTATGCTATTAATCATTCTAGAAAATCTATTGCTAGTTTGATGGATATTCGTCCTGATTATGCGAATGTTGAGAGATATGGAAAAATAGTACAATTTGATCCGAATGATGTAAAAGTTGGGGATATTATTGTGGTAAGAGCAGGTGAAAAAATACCTTTAGATGGAGTAATAGTAGAGGGAACTAGTTATTTAGATACCACTGCATTAACTGGAGAGTCAGTTTTTAGAAAAGTTACGGTTGGAGATCAAGTTTTAAGTGGTTGTATTAATCAAGAGGGGATATTAAAAATAAAAGTTACTTGTGTTTTTCAGGAATCTACGGTTAGTAAAATTTTAGATTTGGTAGAAAATGTTAGCAGTAGAAAATCTACTTCTGAAAATTTTATTACTAAGTTTTCAAGATATTATACTCCTATTGTGGTGGGTTTGGCTATTTTACTAGCTTTTTTACCACCTTTGTTTCTTAAAAATACAAGTTTTTCAATTTGGATTTATCGAGCATTGTCTTTTTTGGTAGTATCTTGTCCTTGTGCTTTAGTGATTTCTATTCCTCTAAGTTTTTTTGGCGGAATAGGAGCTGCTG
Organism: Erysipelotrichaceae bacterium; assembly: GCA_022772985.1. GTDB lineage: Bacteria > Bacillota_I > Bacilli_A > RF39 > UBA660 > RUG11198. Next base: position 12,309 of record JALEZJ010000101.1, read on the forward strand.
CTAAGAGTGGAATTTTAGTAAAGGGAAGTAATTATTTAGAGGATTTGGCTAAAATGGAAACAGTTGTTTTTGATAAAACAGGTACTCTTACTCAGGGTGTATTTGAAGTTCAGACGATTGAGGCACTTGAAATTTCTAAAGCTGAATTATTAAAATTAGTAGCATACGCTGAACATTTTTCTTCTCATCCAATTTCAAGTTCAATAAAGAAAGCTTATGGAAAAGAGATAAAGCAAAATCAAATTACTAATAGTAAGGAATTACCTGGATTAGGGATTATTTCTCAAGTTAATGGTAGAGAAATACTTGCTGGTAATGAAAAATTAATGGCTAAGAATCACAATAAAATTCAAAAATGTCATGATATTGGAACTATTGTTTATATAGCAATTGATAAAAAGTTCGTTGGTTATATAGTAATTTGCGATAAAATAAAGGAAAATGCTAGTGGGGTTATGAAACAGTTAAAACAGTTAGGAATTCATAGATTAGTTATGTTAACGGGTGATAAATTAGAAATAGGAAAACAAGTGGCTCAAGAATTAGGAATAGATACAGTGTGTGCTGAATTGTTGCCAAATGAGAAAGTAATAAAATTACAAGAATTGTTAAATCAGAAAACATTTGATAAAAAAATAGGTTATGTTGGGGATGGAATTAATGATGCTCCTGTTCTAACTTTAGCAGATGTTGGAATTGCAATGGGTGGTGTTGGTAGTGATGCTGCAATTGAAGCGGCGGATATTGTTATTATGACAGATGAACTTGTTAAGATTGTTGATGCTGTTGTTATTTCACGTAAAACTTTAAAGGTTGTAAAGCAAAATATTTCTTTTTCTATTGTTATTAAAGTGTTGGTATTATTTTTTAGTGCTTTAGGTATTTCTACTATGTGGTGGGCTGTATTTGCGGATGTTGGGGTATCTATATTGGCTATTTTAAATGCTCTTCGTTTATTAAAATCGAAAAGATAAAAAATTAGTAAATTTAGAATTAAGTATTTTTTTAAATTATGTTTCATTAAAGGTGATAATTTTTTGTAAAGAAATAAACTACTTTTACTTTATTTTAAATTGTGTTATTATTATACTAGGAAGTGATATAGCATGGATACTAGTTTAATGATGTATGATATAGAAAAATTTTTAGAAAAATATACTAGATTTATGACAAAAAATATTTATATTAGTAAGTCAAAATTTTGTCAATTTTTCAGTCAGTATTGTTATTTATATCAAACTTTGGAAAAAGATAAATATCTTTATTGTGATAATGTAAATTTTAAAAAAATGATGAATATAAAGAAAAATCAAATGAAATTACTAAAATTGCATAATCAAAAATATTTGATGGAAAAAAGGAAACAATATCAATCATTTTTTTTAGAACTTTATCCAACTGAATTAGATATTAGAAAACAAAATATCATTTTATGTGATGAAGATAGTATGTTAGTCATTCAACCGAAAAATATGAATCCACTTTTAGTAGGTAAAGTAAAGTATTTATCTGAAATTAAAAAATATTCTTTGAATAAGATTTTGATTTTAACAAAAACTGAACATGAAGGGCAGGAGTTGGCAGGAGAATTTTTAAAAAAAGGACTAGATATTGTACCAAAGTCTTTAGAAACATATAGTCTTTCTTTTTTAAAAAAAGAAGAGACGTTATTAAGTTGGGATAAACAATATGAAATCTTAATTCATTATTTTATTTATCAATTATTTCCAAGTAAAAAATCATTTTGTAGCTTTTATCAAGCTTTTTCTAAATATATTTATTTAAATAAGGACTATAAGGATTATGAAACTTTTAAAGATTATCATAATTATATTTATAAACGAAAATTTCTTTCTAGTAATTTGTCGTTAAAAAAGTTTAACGAGCAAGAAATTAAAAAGAGAAGATCTTATCTTCGTACAGCACAAAATGAAGTGATGCCTACTAAAGAAGAGGTTGATATTGCAAATTTTCTTTATTTTAATTCTATTTCTTATCATTATGATTCGTCTATTTCTGTTTTTTTGATAAAATTAGATGAAAAGTGTGATAAAATTCAATATTTAAAAGAAGAAAGTGAAAATATATCTTGTCACAAAAAATCTTTAGATTCTACTATTTATTTATATTCTAGTTATTTAGATAAAGCAAATTATTTAGAAAAATTAGCTTATGAATTAATTAAAAGAAGATATCCAATGGAAAGATTGGAAGAAGAAGTTATTTATGATAAGTTAAAAGAGACCACTATAGAAAATTATTTTGCTTCGTTTATTCAAAATTATTTCATTCCAGCTATTAATTATTATGAAAAGAATGGAAATTTGGATGATACGAACTTTACTAATGATCAAAGGGTAGAATTTTTAAAGGTTTATTCTAAGTATCAAGAATATTTTTATAAACATCATTTTGTAAGGGAACAAGATTTGTTTCAAAGAATAAGAAAAAAGATTGAAAGTAATTCTTATCAATATCTTATATTAGTGGGAGATATTTCTCTAGATTGCCATGTTCCTTATTTGAAAGTTATTTCTGAATATGATGAAATGAAATTATTAAAAGAAAATATTAAATTATTATATGATTATAAAAAATATTTATATCATAATCAAACTTTGCCAATTGCTCATACTTATTTAAATATAGAGGAGTTAAATGGACTAACTGTTTCTTTTTTAAAAGAAAATTTGAGTATTGTAAATAAAACTTTAGAAGAAAATAAAAAAGATATTGAAATTTATTTTTATGAAGATAGTAATCGTTTGCATATTTATCAAAATATTGCTAATGTTTGTGCTAAAATATTAGAACAGGAGAAAAAGAATACTTTAATTGGTGTAGAACATTTAAAGGATATCAATCTTTTAATTGGAACTGGTTATTTTTCTAAATTAAGTAAAAATATACTTTTAACTAAAACGAAAATTAAGATTTCTTGTGATGAAATATTTAAAGTAAGGAAAATTCAAGAAAATATTTTACTTCCGTTTATGATTTTGGATAGTTTTCATGAAGATTTGTTAAAAAAAGATAATTATTATCAAATAAAAGTTATGTTATATGTAGCTTTAAATAAATGTCGGGGTAAACTTATTATTCTTTGTCCTTTGTCTCGTGAACGGGAGATTTCAAAGCTATTTAGTAGTTTAAGGGTAAGAAAAATTAAGGAAATAGTAGAATAAGTATTGTATAAAGTATCTCGTTGATTCATATATTTATTTGAAAGGATGAGTGAAATGAAACAAATAATACCCTTTAAAAAAGATTTACTATTTAAAACAAAAGTTAGTGAAATTACATCAATTTCATTAGAACACACGCTTACATTAAAAAAAGATGACTTAATTAGTGGAGAATTTCATATTAGTGGCGATTATAAAATGACGGAAGGTTCTATTAATCGTGAAAAATTTTCTTTTATATTACCATTTGATATTGCACTAGACTCTAGGTATGATATGTCTTCTATTCTTATTGATATTGATAATTTCTATTATGAAATTGTTAATAATGAATCTCTTCAAGTTAATATTGATGTTTATGTAGAAGGAGAAAAATTAGTGGAAGAAGAGGAAAAGAAAGAGAAAATAGAAGAATATGTTTTATCTAAGGGAGAAGAAATGGTTGAAGAAAAGAGTGAAGAACAGGATCTTTTTACTTCTAATCAGGAAACACCGTTAGATAATATTACTATCGAAAAAGCTACTTTGATGGATGATAGACAGTTATTAGAAGATAGTAATGTATTAGAGGAGGGGATGGAACAGACGAGTAGGAGTGCTTCGGATGAAGAAGAAATATTGTCTGTTGCAAAGAAAAAGAGTTTTTCTACAGCAGAGCCTATTACAGACTTGTCGAGAAAAATAGAAGGTTTTGAGAAGTCAATTCATTTTGCATCTCCAGAATCTGCTGTTTTAGAGGAAAAAAAAGAAGAATGTATCACTAATGGATTTAATCTTTTTGAGAATATAGATAATTCAGATACTTATGTAACTTATCATGTTTATGTTGTTAAGATGGAAGATACGTTAGAACAGGTTTTGTCAAAATATGGAGTCACTAAAGAAGAGGTAGCTCTTTATAACAATATTGAAGAGATAAAACCAGGAACAAAACTAATTATACCAAGTACAAATGAATAAAGAATTGAGAGAATTATTTGATCAAAATCATATTGTTACTAAAAAAATTACTTTGAAAAATAGTGTTCGTATTATTGATAGCGGGAGTGAACAATTTGTCATTAAAAGACGTGATAAATCTTTGAATGAATTGTATAAATATTTAAAATCTAGATCTTTTGATTATTTTCCTGAAATTTTATATCAAACTAATCATTATGATGTATATCGCTATATTGAAGATGTTGATATATCTAAGGAAGAGAGAGCGGAAGATATCATTAAATTAGTAACATTACTTCATGGAAAAACAACCTTTTATAAAGAAATAGATGATGATACTTATAAGGAATTGTATGAAAATATTATAAAGCAGTTGGATTATTTAGTGAATTATTATAATGATATGGCGGAAATAATTGAAAGGGAAGAATATATGACGCCTTCACATTATTATTTTATTAGGAATATTAGTAAAGTTTTTGCAAGTTTAAGTTATTGCCGTTATCATGTGGATAAATGGTATGATATTATAGAGAAGAAAAAAAGAATTCGTATTGTTAATCTTCATAATAATTTAAGTTTAGATCATTATTTAATGGATGGGGATAAACCATTTCTGATTAGTTGGAGATTAAGTAAACGGGATATTCCTATTTATGATTTAATTAAGTTGTATAGACAATATTATAAAGAATTAGATTTTTGTGAACTTTTAAGAAAATATGAGATGCATTATCCAATGCTTCCGGAAGAGAAAATATTATTTTTTGTCTTGATTTCAATTCCAGAACGATTAGATTTTCGTGATAGTGAGTATCAGATGTGTAAAAAAGTTCAGAGATTTTATGATTATTTAAGTGCTAATGAAAAATTGATTGAGGATTATTTACCAAAAGAGAAAAAATCTGTGGAGACATAGACTTTTTTTCTTGTTCCAAAAATATGATATTTTTTAAATAAGTTCATAGTAGAGAAATAGTTGGTGAAAAAAAATTACTCCATTTATCAATTTGGTTCTAGATAATTGGGTAAATAATGTTTGATCAAAAAAATGCTTATCAGTATTTTTAGGAAAAGGTAAGTAAATTTTATAAAAACTTTTCTTTTTTTTTGAAATAGCTCTATTCAAATGAAAAAATTTATAGTACAATGGGTATGGATATTAAAACAATGCAATGAAAGGAGTATATATGCCTGATGTTGTATTGGAATGCAATCATATATGGAAAAAAATAGGTCATCATGTTATAGTAAATGATCTATCGTTAAAATTATATCCAGGGGACATTTTAGGATTTATTGGACCTAATGGAGCAGGGAAAACAACTTCTATTAAATTGATGTTAGGGTTGCAATTTTTTAATGGGGGTAATGTTAAAATTGGTGGTTATGATTTAAAGAAGAATTTTGTTTCAGCTATTTCTAATGTTGGAGCAATTATTGAAAATCCTGATTTATATATGTATATGAGTGGCTATGATAATTTGAAAATGGCTGCTTTGATGTATCAGGTATCAGAACAGAGGATTCAAGAGGTTATACAATTAGTAGGTCTTGAGCAACGAATTCATGATAAGATAAAAAAATATTCTTTAGGAATGAGGCAACGATTAGGAATTGCACAAGCTATTCTTCATCAGCCACGAGTATTAATTTTAGATGAGCCTATGAATGGATTAGATCCAGAAGGGATAAAGGAATTAAAAGATTTATTGATTCACTTAGCTAGAGAGGAACATATGGCGATTTTAATTTCTAGTCATATTTTAAGTGAATTGGAAAGTTTTTGTAATAGAGTTTGTATTATATCAAAGGGAAAAATAATTAAAGATACTAAAATAGAAAATATTAAAAAGATTACGAATCAAATGAATTATATTTTAGAACTTAGTGATGTTCATTTAGAAAACATTTTATATCATTATGAGGTCTTGGATCAGTGTCATATTAAGATTTATACTACGAAAGAACAGGTTGGTAATATTTTAAAAGCTTTACTTTTAAATGATATTAAAATTTTTGAAATGAAGAGAGAAGTTATTTCACTAGAAGATGCTTTTTTAGAAGTTACAAAGGAGAATGAACTTGAATAAGTTAATTTTTATAGAATTAAAAAAAGTTTTTCATAAAAAAAGCATCTATGTGATTTATGGGTTAATGGTTATTTTTTGTTTATTAAATAATATTTTATATTGGATGGATTATGATGAAGATGGTAATTATAAATATATTGATCAAACTAATTTAAATAATGAGGTTCAGTCTTTGAAAGAAGAATTAAAAAATTATGATGTAGAAAATGATGATGATATTTCTATGTATTTGAGTATTCAAACGAAATTAGACTTAATTCATTTACAGAAGAAATTTTCTTCTCATTCTTGGCAATATCGGAAGGTTAGTGTCTATTTGTATGAGTTAGTATATCAGTTGAATTATGCTCGTTATGTAGAAAAAGATCCTGATAAAATTGATGTGTTAGTTCAAGAGTATAATGATGCTATTAAAAAGTTAGAGGAAGATCGTTGGGATTATTTTTTAGAATTAGAAAAGGAAAAATTAGAACAAGAACGGGATGTTTTGAAGAGTCAATTAAAGTTAGTAGTCGATAAAAAACAGCAATTAGAATTAGAACAAGAACTGCTAGAGCAAGAAAAGAAATTAAAGGTAGTGAATTATCGATTGGAGAATAAAATTAAAGAAGATAGTAGTTATTTGAATCTTGCTTTAGAGGGTTATCAAGAGAGTGAAAAAACTATTGAGTATTATAGTTTATTCAATAGAGCAAGAACTCGTCTGGAAGAATTAGAGTATCGGAATGCTTTGGCATCTTCTAAAATGAATCAATATATTTTAAATAATAAGCAAAATGTGAATAAGCAAAATAATTTAAATTATCAATTAAGAACTATTGTGGAGGATTATGAGATTTTTATTATTATCTTGCTTTTAATTGTTAGTAGTACTATTATTTGTGATGAATTTCGAGATGGAACGATTAAATTACTCTTGATAAAACCGTATTCTAGATGTAAAATATTATTGAGTAAGTATTTTGCATCTGTAATTGTAATGGGAATTAGTATTTTATTTTTAATTTTAGTTCAATTTATGATTGGAAGTGCTATTTTTGGGTTTGATAGTTTAAAAATTCCTGTGGTTGTTTATCATTTTAGACTATCTAAGATTACTACGTATTCTGTTTTTATCTATATGATGATTAGAATTTTGGCTAAGTTACCGTTATTATTGATGCTACTTTCTCTATCTTTTCTATTGGGGATTTTGTTTTGTAGTAATGTAGTTGCTATTTCCATTCCACTTATGATATATATGTTTAGTTCTTCGATTCATTCTTTAGCAGTACAGTATCATTTAAAGTTTATGAGGTATTTTGTTAGTATGAATTGGAATTTTCAAGATTATTTATTTGGTGGAATTTCTGATTTTGAATTTATTTATTTTAGGTTTTCTTGTGTTATATGGCTTCTTTATTTTATTATAATAGGAGTATTAGCATGGATTAGTTTTAACAAAAAGAATATTAGAAATATTTAGGAGTTGGTTTGATGACAGCAACAATAAAAAATATAATAACTGGTTATTTTCCGGATGTTTGGCCAGTAATAATTATTATTACGGTTATTTCCTGTTCCCTTCGAATTGCGTATTTAATAAAATATAATCAAAAATTTTGTTTTTATAAAGAGTTAGCTATGTTATTGTTTATTTTATATGTAATGTGTTTGTTTGAGATTGTAACGATTCAAGATCAAAATTACGGATTATCTAATTTTGTTCCTTTTCGGGAAATATTTCGTTATGAAATGGGAAGTCGTTTGTTTGTTAAGAATATTATTGGTAATATTTTGCTATTTTTACCATATGGTTATTTTGCTGCTGATTATTTAAAAAGTAAAAAAATGTGGCCAATTTGTTTTTTGACTATGTTGGTTTCGTTAACTATTGAAATTGTACAGTTAAATATAGGACGTACTTTTGATATTGATGATGTTATTTTAAATACTTGTGGTGGGATTTTTGGGTATGTTTTGTACCGATTAATGGAAAAAATTAAAACGAAATTACCAAGAGTTTTTAAGACAGATGGTTTTATTAATTTTGTTGTTATAGCAACTTTGATTTTTGTAATTATTTACTTATTTGATTGGCATATTATGGAATGGTTAAATCCTTAGAAAGTGGTGAATTTGTATGTTTGATATTATTAATAATAGTGGTTATGAAGTAGCGGAATTAGAAATTTTAGAAAAGTATGTAAAGCATATTACCAAAAAATTGGAAATAGAAAAAGCTATTTTTAATATTATTCTGGTGAATGAAGAAGAAATTTATCGATTGAATTCGGAATATCGTGGAGTAGATCGTAAAACGGATGTTATTACTTTTGCTTTGGAAGACAATGATGGTTTTAAAAATCCAGTTATTAGGATGTTAGGAGATATTTACTTATGTATTCCAGTTGCTTATGAACAATCTGAAATTTATGGGCATTCTAGAATTCGTGAAATATGTTTTTTGGCAACTCATGGAATTTTACATTTGTTAGGTTATGATCATATGGAAGAAGAAGAAGAAAAAGTAATGTTTTCTCTACAAGAGGAGTTGTTAAATAGTTATGAAATTACTAGGTAGATTTAAAATTAAAAAAATTTTACAACAGCAGGGAAAGTCAAGTTTTTCAGAGAGTGTTGGACATGCAGTAGATGGAATAGAGTATGTTGCTAATCATGAGAGAAATTTTCGAATTGAGATTTTTATTGCAATTTTTGTTACTGTTATGAGCTTTTTTTTGAATGTTAGTATTCTTGAATGGTGTCTTTTGATACTGGTTATTGGAATAATATTGGCATTAGAAATGGTAAATACGGCTATGGAACGATGTGTGGATTTAGTGACCAAAGATTATAAAGAACTTGCTAAAATTGCTAAAGATGTTGCAGCAGGAGCGGTACTTATTATGAGTATGTTTTCTGTTATTCTTGGAATTTTAATTTTTTTACCTAAAATGTTAGAGTTAATAAAGTAAAAGGAGAGATAAAAATGAAAAAAAAATTACAGGATTTATTAAATAATTCTTATACTCCATATTATCAATATTCAGTGGCAGCGATTGTTATCATGAAGGATGGGACTGAATTTGGTGGAGTCAATGTTGAAACTTCATCCCCAGCTGCTGGAATTTGTGCTGAAAGAAATGCTTTATATACAGCAATTACTTTTGGATATAAAAAGGGTGATGTGAAAGAAATTCACGTGATGAGTAAGACAGAGGATGATTGTTTTCCTTGTTTTATTTGTCGACATGCATTAAGTGATTTTTGTGATCGAGATGTAAAAGTATTTTCTCATACTTATAGTGATTCGAGAATTGTTACTCATACTGTTTCGGAATTATGTCCATATCCATTTTCTGATGATAATTTGAGAGGTTCTTTATGATGAAAAGTGGTTTTGTTAGTTTAATTGGCCGTCCAAATGTAGGAAAAAGTACTTTATTAAATGCAATTATTGGGAAAAAAGTAGCAATTACTTCTAGTACTGCTCAAACTACTAGAAATATGATTCAGGGAATTTATCATGAAAAAGATCTACAAATTATATTTGTAGATACTCCAGGAATTCATAAACCACAAAATAAGTTGGGAAAATTTTTGAATCAACAAGCATATTATTCGATTCATGATGTGGATGTAATTTTATTTTTAACAGATGTTACACAAAAATTAGGATCAGGAGATAAATTTATTTTAGAAAAATTAAAAGAAGTTGATGTCCCTGTTATTTTAGTATTAAATAAGATTGATAAGATTCCTTATGAAATGGTTCTTCCTAAAATTTCTGAATATAAAGATGTTTTTCCATTTCAAGAAATTATTCCTATTTCAGCAACTAAACATCGCAATATAAAAGAATTAATTCAAACAATTTCTAACTATTTGACTGATGATGTTTCGTATTATGACAATCATACGATTACAAATGTTAGTATGACATTTTCTATTTCGGAATTGATACGAGAGAAAGTACTTTATTTTACAAAAGAGGAAGTGCCTCATTCTGTTGCTTGTGTTGTAGAAGATATTAGTGAAGATAAAAATAATGTTAGCATTAGTGCTTCTATTATAGTAGATAGAGAAAATTTGAAAAAAATTTTAGTTGGAAAAAATGGAAGCATGATAAAGAAGATTGGAATAGAGTCTAGAAAAGATATAGAAGAATTATTAAATAGAAAAGTTTATTTAGATTTGAGAGTAAAAGTGGTTCAAAATTGGAGAGATAAGGATCAATTTTTAAATCAATTGGGGTATGACAATTTTTATGAATAAATTTTTTTGTATAAAAGTTTTCATTTTTGACCATTATGGTAATGGTGATAAATATGAATCGATATGATTTTTGGTTATTATTTACTAAAACAGGAAAAATTGAGTATTATTTGAAATATAAAAATTATAATAAAGAAAAGGATAGTATAGAAAAAAATGATAAAGAAAATAGAGGGTATTATAATTAGTACGGTAGATTATAAAGAAAGTAGTAAGATTGTTAATGTTTTGACTTCTACTGAAGGAATTATAGGGGTTTTAGCAAAAGGAAGTAAGAAGATAAAAAGTAAAATTGCATCCGTATCAAGTGTTTTATCATATGGTACTTTTTATCTATCTTATCATAAAGGTAGTATGCCTTTATTGACAGAAGTAGATATTATAGATTCTTTTAAGCAAATTAGAAAAGATATTATCAAAATGAATTATGCTCTTTTTTTGTTAGAATTAAGTGGTCAAGTTTATCGACATGATAGAAGTCAGAAAATTTATGAATTGTTAATTGAGGGGCTTAGAAAAATTAATGAAGGGCATGATTGCCAAATTGTAACAAATATTATTGAATTAAAATTATTGCAATATCTTGGAATTAAACCGGTAGTGGAACGTTGTGTTAGTTGTCAGAAAAAAGTCAATATTATTACTATTTCTAGTTATCGTGGCGGATATTTATGCAAAGATTGTGTAGGAAAAGAAACTATTTTTCATTTAAAAACATTGCAATTGATTAGAATGTTTTTCTATGTGGATATTTCTAAAATTACTAAAATAGAAGTAAGTGATACTATTAAAAAAGAAATTGATTTATTTATTGATGATTATTACGAACGATATTCTGGTTTGTATCTTAAAAGTAAAAATTTTTTAGAACAATTTTCGAAAGTTCAACTTTGAGATATTTTTTATAAAATAATGTTATTAGGTATTATTTTTTACTAATTAGAAAATGATGAAAGGGTTTAATATGTATTTGAATTAATATGGGAAAAGGATTGATAAGATTTGATATATCTAATATTGTTTATTTTTTTAATTAGTTATGATAAAAAATATCAAAAATTAGAAAAAAGTTGAATTTAATAAGATTCTTTAATAAATGACTGTTGATGTGTCAACAGTTTTTCTATTGCTAAGTTTTTTTGTCGTTCTTTTTTTAAATATTATCATATTTTACTAATCAATCTATCTTACTTATTAATAATTTATTTGGTTGTTATTGAGGTTTAGCAAAAGAAGAGCCAAAACCAGAAGATAATTAATAAAATGTATTGAACTAGTAAAATTAGTACATTACAAAAGCAAGGAATGAATAAACTTATAATTAATTGATATATTGTAACAATTGGTAATATAATTAAACAAAAGATAGCAATGTAAATTTTAAATCCAATACAATTTCGAATAAAACGATTAAAATTGTTTCTCATTTTTTTACCTCACCTAACATAATTTATGAAAAATCTTTTTTTTTGTTAAATATTTGTAAAGGATATGATTTTTCTAGGATAATAGTAACGCTTTTTCTTTTCATTTTTACTATTTTATTATATAATATTTTAGAAAGGTGATTCAGATGAATAGAAAAAAAAGAAGTCTTAAGAGTAAACATATTTATTTAATCGTTTTAATCGTTGTAGTAGTAATTGCAATTCTTTCTTATACCGTGAAAACGGATAAAAAGTTAAATACTTTTGAATCTTTAATAAAAGATTGTGTAGTTGAAGTTCAAAAATTATTTTATACTCCAATTCGAAATTTTAGTACAATGATTAGTGACTTTTTTTCGTTGAAAGATGTTTTGGAAGAAAATAAAATATTGAAGTCTAATGTAGAAAAAATAGAATCGCTGGAAGCTGAAAATATTGAATTAAAACAAGAAATTGATAAGATGAAAGAAGAATTGAATCTTGATCATATTTTAAGTGATTATGATTATTTAAATGCGACGGTTGTTAGTAGAAATTCTTTTTATTGGTATAATACATTAACGATTGATAAAGGAAGTCATAATGGAATTAAAGAGGGAATGGTGGTTATAAATTCTACTGGATTAATTGGAAAAATTGAGAATGTATCTACTTTTTCTTCTGATGTAAAGTTAATTACAACAAATGATACTAATAATAAAATATCGGTTACTATTACGAATGGAGATAACAAACTAACAGGATTAATCAATGCATATGATTTTAATGATGGTTACTTAAAAGTAGAAGGAATTAGTAATACGGCTACGGTTAATGTTGGGGATTTTGTTTATACTTCTGGATTAGGTGGGGTATTTCCTAGTGGTATTTTAATTGGAACAGTCGATAGTATTACGACAGATGTTTATGATTTATCTAAGATAATTAATGTAAAGCCATCTGCTGATTTTGATGATATTAATTATGTAACTATTTTGAAAAGAGCTGATAGTTGATGATGATTCTTTCTATTATTGTTGTTATATTATCTTGTCTTATTCAAGGAATTATGTCTAATTATTTAGGATATACTTATTTAGATTTATCTTGGTTTTCTACTATTTATCTTTTAATTGCTTTATTAGTGTTAAAGCCTTATTTTGAGAACGAGAAAAAGTATTTGGTTTTACTGATTGTATTTGGTTTGATTATGGATATTGCTTATACAAATACTTTTATTTTAAATACTTGTTTATTTATTGTTGTTTATTATTTTAATAAGGCATTTCATTTCTTTTTTCCATATAATTTGTTTACTATTAATATTAGTAATTTATTAGCAATTTTTCTTTATCATATTGTTAGTTTTTTGTTTTTATCTGTATTACAATATGATAATTATACTGTATGGGTCTTACTTAGAGTTTTAAGTCATAGTATATTCATGACTGTTTTATATACTAGTATACTTTATACAGTAGTTCATTTGATTCAACAGAAGTTGCAATTAAAAGAGGTAAAGTGATGGTCTTTTCTTTACTTTAAAATTTATGTTTGTTATAATTTAGATGAAAGTATTAATGATCTTTATTATGTTTTAATAAAGTACTTATTTATATGTCAATTTATGTTATAGATTGAAGTGGGACATATAAATACATTTAATGTATGAATTTATTCATTTGAAATGAGGTATTTATGGAATTTATAAAGAAAGAACCAATTATTATTTTAATTGCTGGATGTGCTAGAAGTGGAAAAAGTACATTGGCAAAATATTTGGAAATACAATATCAAAATCAAAATAAAAAAGTGGTAATATCTCCTTATACAAAATATTTAAAAAAGTATATTGAGGAGATTACTGGAGAAAAAATTAATGAAGAAAAGAAACCAAGGGATTTGTTACAACAAATTAGTTCAAAATTAATTAAAGGAATTCTTCATAAAAAAGATTTCTTTATTAATAGGCAAATAGAAGATATTGAAATTTATTCTTATTTTATGGATGTTATTATTATACCAGATGTAAGATTCCCTGAAGAGATTGAAGAAGTTAAAGCTAAGTTTTCTAATGTAGTATCTATTGGTGTTATTAGAATGAATTATGTTAGTGATTTAACAGAAGAACAAAAAAAAGATATTACAGAAATTTCCTTGGATCGTTATCATAATTATGATTTTGAAATAGAAAATAAAGATGGATTAGACTTACAAAAAAAAGCTTTAGAGATTATTCAGAAAATTGAGGAAAGAAGGTTAGAAGATGAATAAAGTTATAGCGATTGTTGGAATGTGTGGTAGTGGGAAGAGTATTGCGTCTGATATTTTAGAAAAAAAAGGATATGAAAAGGTTTATTTTGGTGGAGTTACATTAGACAAATTAAAAGAGAATGGGTTAGAGATTAATCCTGAAAATGAGAAAATGATGCGTGAGAAGTTAAGAGAAAATTTAGGAATGGGAGCTTTTGCTAAAATATTACTTCCTAAAATTAAAGAATTAGCTAAAGCTAAAGATGTTGTATTAGATGGATTGTATTCT
>JALEZJ010000140.1 GCA_022772985.1 Erysipelotrichaceae bacterium
AATCACTCCAAAAAGGGAGGTATCGATTAAAATACTAGAAAAGCGTTGTAAAATAAAGGAAAAAGTGGTTAGTAGTGCATTAAACTTTGCACACTACCCTAAATAGCATAGAGTGTGGGTATGGAAATAATTTAATTGATAATGGAAGTTATTATTGGTATGCAACTCCTTATAGTGCTTCGTCGATCTTCACGTTCGACTGGGCTCCGTATAGCCGGGGTGTGCACTACGACGACTCCAATAACGTGAGCGGAGTGCGCCCAGTCCTACGTCTTGCATCTAGTGTTTTTGTAGTTGGTGGATCCGGTACATACGAGGATCCTTATCAGATTTCTAATAGTTAGGTAAAAAAGATATTTATATGAGAATCATAAATAGTTAAGAAATTATTTTTTCTATTTGTGTTCTTTTTATTATAAGTGTGGTGGTATGTAATATGAAATGTTATTTATGTCCTAGAAATTGTGGTGTAGATAGAGATAATGGGGAGTTAGGTTATTGTATGGCACCTGGGGAGATGGTAGTTGCTAGATATTCTCTACATCAGTGGGAAGAACCAGTGATTAGTGGAGAACAGGGGAGTGGTACTATTTTCTTTTCTTATTGCAATATGAGGTGTTGTTTTTGTCAGAATTATCGGATTAGTGAATTACATAAGGGAAGAGTTGTTAGTATAGAAGAGTTTAGTAGGATATGTTTGGATTTACAAGAAAATGAGGCTCATAATATTAATTTAGTGACACCTACTATGTATGTTCCTTATATCATAGAAGGATTAAGATTAGCTAAGAAAAATGGACTAGTTATACCTATTGTTTATAATACTAGTGGTTATGAGAATGTAGATACAATTAGAATGTTAGAGGGACTAGTAGATATTTATTTACCTGATTTAAAATATTATGATGATAAATTGGGAGAGAAGTATTCTAATTGTCTTAATTATTTTCAGTATGCTAGTAAAGCAATTGAAGAGATGGTTCGTCAGGTTGGTGAGTTTCAAATTGATCAGGATGGGATGATGAAGAGAGGTGTCATTGTTAGACATTTGGTGATGCCTGGAAATATAGAGGATAGTAAGAAGATTATCAAGTATTTGTATGAGAGATATGGAGATAAGATTATTCTTAGTATTATGAATCAATATACTCCGGTTAGAAGGCTAGAGTATAAAGAGTTAAATAGGAAAGTTCGTCGAGAAGAATATGATGAAGTTATTAATTATGCTTATGATTTGGGGATAAGGAATGCTTTTATACAAGAAGATGATACTCAGGAGGAGAGTTTTATTCCAGATTTTGATATTTTTAGAGCTATTTAGTTAGTTTATTTGTTTGTTAATTTTATTGTGTGGGCTGTTGCTCTTTTTTTTTTGATAATGTATAATAGGAAATATGAAATGGGGAATATTAGATGGAGAGATTACAGAAAGTGATTGCTAATTTAGGGTATTGTTCTAGGAGAAATGCAGAAAAATTGATTAAAGCTGGTAAAGTTGCTGTAAATGGAGAGACGGTATTTGAGCTTGGGATAAAGGTTAGCAAAAAAGATGTGATTGAAGTAGAAGGTATTATATTAGATAGAAATTATAATTATGAGTATTATTTATTAAATAAGCCTAGAGGGGTTATTACAGCAGTTTGTGATGATAGGGGAAGAAAGACTGTTGTTGATCTAGTTCCTACTAGTGCTAGAATTTATCCAGTTGGTAGATTGGATTATGATACTACAGGGGTACTTCTTTTAACAAATGATGGAGTTCTTGCGAATGGATTAATGCATCCATCTAGTAACATTGATAAAGTTTATATTGCTAAAGTGGAAGGTATTTTAACTGGTTATGATGTAAAAAGATTAAGAAGTGGTGTAATGATTGATGGGTATCGAACTAGTAAGTGTCATGTTAAAGTAAAGAGTGTTGATAAGAAGAAAGAAAGATGTATTGTTGAGATTGTTATTCATGAAGGAAGAAATCATCAAGTAAAGAAAATGATTGAGTCTGTTGGTAAGAAAGTGATTAAATTAAAAAGAGAGAGATATGCTATTTTGGATGTTAGTGGATTAAAGGCTGGGGATTATCGCAAGCTTACTAATAAAGAGATTGCTATTCTTTATAGTATGATTTCTCAAAAAGAGAATTAAAATGTTTTATAAGAATGTATGTTTTATGTTCTTTTTTTATCTTGTTTCATATAATTTAATAGAAGGTGATTATCATGGATAATAGTAAAATGAGTGAATTTAAGTTGTTTGTTAAAAATAATCCTTTTTTAATAAGTTATATTAGAAATGGTAAAAAAAGTTGGCAAGATTTTTATGAAATGTACGATTTATATGGGGAAGATGAAGATGCTTGGTCAAAGTATTTGGTAGAAGAAAAGGAAAATTCTGTTGATGATGGTAATCGTAATAGTGGTGGCTATTGGGATGAATTTTTAAAAGCGGCAAAAAATGTTGATATGAATAAAGTTCAGGAGGGAATTAGTTCCTTGCAGAAAACATTAGGATTATTTGGAGATTTATTTACTAATAAGAGTGGAACTAGTGGTAAAGAATATAATCCTAGACCTCTTTATAGGAGATTTGAAGATTAGTGACTTATTATGTTCAAAATAAAATTAATAGTGATGTAAATTTAAAACGATTTTTAAGAGAAAACTCTTATTGGTACAAAAATTTGAATCGAAGTGAGAGAAATTTTTTGGAATTTGTTGAAGATATGCGTATTAAATATAAATTAACTACTAGTGATAAAATCAATAGAACTATTGATAATATTAGTATGTTGCAGAGTTTTCTTGAAGTTTTAAAATAATTGAGGTATAATTCTTTTAAGGAGCTATTTTTTATGAATGAGATAATGAGGAAGACTTATGAGTTAATTGATGTATTAGAAGATTCAGATTTAATTCGAGATCTTGAAATGTATCGCACTAGAATTATGGATGATGAGGTATTGAGTACTTTAATTAGAGAAGGAAATTCTACAAAAGATGAATATGTTTTATTAGATATTAAGAGAAGACTATATCTGAATAAGAATTATAAAGGTTATATGGATAAATATAATGAGTTAATGTATTTGGTAATGGATATTAATTATCGATATCGTAAGTTATTAGGTAAGGGAAGTTGTCATCGATGAGAGTAATTAGTGGTAAATTAAAGGGAAGAGTATTAAAAGGATATGATATTTTAGGAACTAGACCTACTATGGATAGGGTTAAGGAATCTTTATTTGCTAGTATTCAAGATTATATACAAGGAAGTATTGTTTTGGATTTGTTTGCTGGATCTGGTAATTTAGGGATAGAAGCTATTAGTAATGGATGTAAGAAATGTTATTTTGTTGATTATAATAGGGAATGTATTAAAGTTATTAAGGATAATATTAAAAATTTTCATATAGAGGATCAATGTGTGGTGTTGGAAAGAGATTATCATGAGGCATTAAAATATTTTAGCGATCAACATCTGATATTTGATATTATTTTTATTGATCCCCCTTATCGATATTCTGTTAGAGAGGAATTATTAAAAACAATTTTAGAATATGAACTTCTTGCTGAGGATGGTCTTGTTGTGTTTGAGTATCAGAATGATGAGGATATAGGAAAAGATATTTCTTTTTCTTTAATTAAGAATAAAAAATATGGGGATAAATGGATTTCTATTTATCAAAAATGTATAAATTTATAATTATTTTATTTTAAAACAATTGACTAATCAATTGTTTTTTGCTATGATTTATTTATAATAAAGGAGGATCAATAAATGAAAAAATTAAGAACGAGAAAGAAATTGAACAATAAAGGTTTTACTTTGATTGAATTGTTGGCGGTTGTTGTTATTTTAGCGGTTGTTATGGGAATTGCAATGACTCAAGTGCTTAGTGCTATGAATAAATCTAGAGGTGGTTCTTTAGAAGATAGTGCTTTAACTATTGCACAAGCATTTAATCAAAAATACACAGAATCTTTAGTAGATGGTGTTCCAAGTAAAGTTTATGGTGGAAGTGCTAGTGAACCTTTAGGTGCAAGTGCTGGTTATAATTTTCAAAGCGATGCAGTTTATTATTTAGATAAAGCTTTAGCTGATACTTTTAATATTTCTGAAAAGGGGTATGCTTTTATAAATTCTGCTACTTCTGATAATGTTGATGCTATAACTAGTACTGTTCCTACAACTGCATTAACTAGCACAGTAACTGTGAAAAATTCTTTCGTAACTTTTACTGCTAGTACTGGTAAATTTGTTGTTTGTTTATTTGCAAATAAAGATGGAAGTTATTATGTAGATAATTATAAAGAAGATGCTGATACTAATATTATTACTATTGGTACTGGTTCTACAGCTGTTACAGTAAATGGTGCTGCTGGTACTATGTATGCTTGTAGTGATGGTGGAACTAGAAGTTGGTAATATGTTTTTGTAGATTTCCTTTTGGAAGTCTTTTTCTTTTTTCTAAAATTAGGTATAATATTTATATTAATTTTAATTTATGGAGAAGGAGATGCTATTTTATGGATTTAATTATTGGAAGTCATGTATCTTATAAAAATGATACACAGTTATTAGGTAGTGTTAAAGAAGCTATTAGTTATGGAGCAAATACATTTATGTTTTATACTGGGGCTCCTCAAAATACAAAAAGGGGAATGATTCAAGATGAAATTACGTTTCAGGCTTATCAATTGATGAGGGAACATCATATGGATTTAGAAAATATTATTTGTCATGCTCCTTATATTGTTAATTTATGTAATGATGAAAAGTTTGATTTTAGTGTTAGTTTTTTAAAACAAGAGATAGAAAGATGTGAACAATTAGGAATTACTAAGTTAGTGCTTCATCCTGGTTCTAGTGTTGGATTAGAAAGAAATCACGCAATTAGTAATATTATTAAGGGATTAAATATTATATTGGATAATAATTATAATGTAATAATATGTTTAGAAACAATGGCTGGTAAAGGTACCGAGGTAGGAAAGAGTTTTGAGGAGTTAAAATTTATTATTGATCATGTTAATAATAAAAGTAGAATTGGGGTGTGCTTAGATACTTGTCATATTCATGATGCTGGTTATGATTTGAATGATTTTGATGCTGTTTTAGATGAGTTTGAACGGGTTATTGGTCTTTCTTATTTGAAATGTCTTCATATTAATGATAGTAAAAATGAAAAAGAAAGTCATAAAGATAGGCATGAGAATATTGGATATGGGTGTATTGGTTTTGATAATTTAATTCATATTATTTATCATAAAAAGTTAGAAAAGATTCCTAAAATATTGGAAACTCCTTATATTGAAAAAGAATACCCACCTTATAAGCAAGAAATTGATATGATTTTGGATAAAGTATTTAATGAAAAATTGAAAGAGGAAGTTATAGATTATTATCAAAGGTAGGTATTAAAATGATTTTGAAAGAGGGAGTTAAGAACTATGGTAAAGAGGCAATATTTGATATATATTCGAGACTTATAGATGAATTTAAGCCTTATGATAAAATTACCAAGGTAAAGATGATAGATGAAATTTGTTGTTTTTATAGTGATTATCATCATATTATTGATATTTGTACGGTTCGAGAATTAAAATATTTGAAATTGCTTTTAGGAGAAAATGAAGAAGTATTTGATTCTTCTAAATATAGTTGGGAGATTGGGCAATTGTCAGAGAAATTATTGATATTGCGGCAACCAACTTTACATATTCCGGATGATTTTTATGATCCGGTTTGTATGGCTTTAAAAAAGGTAAAATGGAAAGAAGCGCGTTGGAATGATCGAATTAATGAAGTACTTGTTGGTTGTTGTAAGGTTTATGGAGAATTGCTGACTAATGTTTTAGTAGAGTTTGGTAGTGCTTTTTTAGGATTATGTAACGAAGATGTTATTCAACATATTAGTGATAATTTGTTATTTCATTATTATGTTTATTTTTCTAAAAAATATATTCCTTCTTTCAATGATTATCAAGTAACTTTTATATTTCGAGATTATTATGATTTTTTGGATGAGTTAGAGGATGAAAGAAAAAAACAAGGAATTGCTTATTCTGGCATGATAGATATTTATGATTATATTTATATTTTTTATTATGATGTAAATATTAATCGTAAAAAAGTAAAGAATTTTTATCAGAAAATTCAAAAGATTACTCCTTTCTATTCATGGATAATAGAAGAGATTCGTATTTACTCTTTGTTGAATGTGGATAGAAGTCAATTAAAAATTTTTTTAGAGGGCTTTTTGAAGTTAGATGGGAAGGAAAGAATTCAATTTTTTCAATTGTTAGATCAAGCGATGGATGAGATGCCTAGTGGTGCTTTAAATGGAGCAACTCCTAATGATGCTAAATTGATTCGATTGGAACAAGAGAAGATTAGTTATCAAAAAGAAGTTAATTATATTAGGCAACAGGACGCTAAATTGAATAAGAAAGAAGTCAAAACTTTTTATAAAGTTTATTTTGCTTTGTTGGAGTTTACTAATCAAAAGTACCAAGTTAATTCTAAAATAAAGAAGATTTATAAACAAAATAAAGTAAATCCTGCTAATATTATTGAAATAGTTGATAAATTTTGGAATTGTAAAGAGGTTATTATTGATGAGTTTATGACTCTCAATCCTTATCGTTTTTGTGAGGATGAATTAAATTTAGTAGAAAAGATGAAAAAAGGAATTCGGGGAATTTTTATTATTGCTAGATATCAGGAAGATTATACTATGATGATACATGAAGAAAAGGTCTATATGGTTAAGGGGTTGCATGATAATATCGATAATATTATTTCTTATCATAAATTACCTTTGATTGTTCAAACTTCTATTTTCCCTTTTTATGAAAAGATTACGTATGATGGTATTTTTCAGAGTATTCAGGATATTCGATTTGGAGTAGAATTAGATCGAATGGTTGATCAAGAGTTAGAACAATGTGAGAAAGTTTATTCTTTATAAGTTTATATTCAACTTTTTTAGGTTGAATATTTTTTTTAAATATGATATTATTTTAATGTAGAAGAATATGAGGTGATTGGTATGAGTTTTAAGAAATTACTTGGTATTATCTCAATTGTTATAGTAGTAATGTTTGCCTTAATGCTTACTACCAGTTATGCTTGGTATTCTTTTGAGGCTGCAAGTACTACTTTTAATGCTGTTACTAGTAATGATGATGTGATTGTCAGTTTTCAAAGAGGAGAATATATAGATACTAATATTGCTGTACCAATTGCATCTGATGATGTTGATCAATATTCTGAGAAGAATAATTTTACAATTCGAGTAAAAGATAATCAACCAGATAATGAAATGCTTGTGACTATTTCTTTAGTAGATATTACAATTGCTTCTGCTTTGCAGAATACAAATTTTAAAATAGATTTATATCATCAAAATAAAAATGTTGCTAGTTATGCTGGTAATACTATTGGTACTAGTGGTGCTACTACTAAAAAGTTAGCAGATGTTGTTTTAGATAATGATATTGATAATAATTTTGAGTTACGTGTTTATATATTGGATAATGGAAGTGATCAATCTTCTATGATGAATAAAACATTTCAAGCAACAATTAAGATAGATGTAATTTCTAGGTTGAAAGCTACTATGACTAGTTATGAAAATCCTGATATTTATGTATCTTCTATTACGATTGATGGTCAATCTTCTACTCATCTTCCTACTAGTGGTTATTATACAATGAGTTCTACTTGTACTAAGGGAAGTAGTTTGAGTTGGGAACCTCTTAGTAAAACAATTACTTATGCTAGTGGTGCAAAAGTCAATGATAGTTGTAGTTTGACTTTTACTAGCGGTACAAATTATCCTAAATTAAATACAGTGGATGTTGGTAGTTATGTAAAATATGTTGGTAATAATGGTTGTGATGGAAAGCATTGTGAAGGAGAAAATGCCAATTATGTAAGTGATGATGATATGGGTTATTGTTCTAGTTCGAATTATAAATTTACAGTAAATGGTTGGAGAGTTGGATATATTCAAGATAATACTGCTTATTTAATTAGTGCTGGGGCACCAGAGTGTGTTAGGACTTATATGGATTCTAAGAGTACAGGAGTAGGTGCTCAAACATTTAGCACAAATTATTATTATGGTAGTGGTTATCAATTTGATAAAACTACAGGTAAGTTTTCTTTAACAGGAGTTACTTCTAGTACATTAGCTTGGAGTAGTAATTATACTAGTATTATTTCTAATACTCCTTATACTTGTAAAAGTACATCAGCAACGGAAACTTGTACTATGTTATATGAAATAACAGAATATTATAGTAGTACACAAGGAAAAGCTTATTTGCATTATAATTATGATTCAACTAATGGTGCTCCAACTCATTTAGCAAAATTAGATAGTAGGGCTTTAAAGTATTGTAATACTGATTATGCTTATGGAGGTATCTGTAATAGTAGCAGTGCATGGGCGATGGATGCGACGGACTTTCAAATCATTACAGGAAGTGTTTTATCTTCTAGTTCTTGTTATAATCAATCTAGTAAGGTAGCATGTGGATATCGAAATGATTTAATTGATAATGGTGGATATTATTGGTATGCAACTTCTTATAGTGCTTCGTCGTACCACACGTTCAGCTGGATTCCGAATTACCGCTATGTGGACGCTTATATCTCTATTAACTTGCGCGGAGTGCGCCCAGTCCTACGTCTAGAATCCAGCGTTTTAGTAGTTGGTGGATCCGGAACATATGAGGATCCATATATAATTTCGAATGAATGAATACAATGTTGTTTAAATAGTAGGGGATAAGATATTATTTGGTTATTATTATTCTTATCAATTAGAATTGTTTATTGTTATTTAATTTAAATTATTTAAAAGGATGTGCTAGACCATGAAAAAAAATTTTTTAATTTTAATAGGGTGTATAATTTTTGCCGCTTTTTTTATAGGATGTTCTTATTATCAAGATCGCCATTCTGTTACTAAAGTTGTTTCTTATAATGGAAATATTTTAAGGATCAGTATTGATGGTGTTTCAGCAGATACTCTTCCTACGAGTGGGGATTATTATTTAGCAAATTATGATTGCAAAAGTTCTAATACTGTTTTAACTTGGGATCGGGTTAATTATCAATTAAAAGTATCTAATGGTAATAAGAAAGGCGGAGTTTCTTGTTATCTTGATTTTCAAACCAATCCTAAGTTAGCAGATATGGAAGTTGGTAGTTATGTTTCTTATACAGGGAATAATGGATGCAGTGGAGTAGCTTGTAGTGGTCAGAATGCTAATTATGTAAGTGATACAGATATGGGTTATTGTTCTGATATAAACTATAAATTTATAGTAAATGGATGGAGAGTTGGATATGTAAAAGATGGTAGTGCTTATTTAATTAGTGCCGGTTCTCCTGAATGTATGTGTACTTCTAGTGATGGTACTTCTTCTAATAGTAGTTGTAGTGATTATGAAACTACTAATGGAGTTCCTATGCATTTAGCAAATCTAGATAGTAAAGCTTTAACTTATTGTAATACTGATTATGCGTATGGAGGTATTTGTAATAATAGTAGTGCATGGGCAATGGATGCAGCGGATTTTCAAATCATTACAGGAGGAGTTTTATCTTCTAGTTTTTGTAATAATCAATATAGTAAGGTAGCATGTGGATACCGAAATGATTTAATTGATAATGGTGGATACTATTGGTATGCAACTTCTTATAGTGCTTCGTCGGACAGCACGTTCACCTGGACTCCGTATGCCCGGTATGTGTACTACTACGCCTCCTATAACGTGAACGGAGTGCGCCCAGTCCTACGTCTAGAATCCAGCGTTTTAGTAGTTGGTGGATCCGGAACATACGAGGATCCTTATCAGATTGGTAATAATACTTTTTGGATTAATAATGGGGCAACTACAGTTAGTAATGCAAATAAAAGTAGTGTTAGTTTGACATTAATGACTGTGAATGCAACTCAGATGTGTATTAGTACAAATACTAGTGTTTGTACTAATTATGTGGATTTTTCCACTAGTTATACATTAGATTGGTCTAATGAAGTTGCTGGGGAAAAGGTTGTTTATGTTTATTATAAAAATAGTTTTGGAATAGTAGTTGCTTCTATGAATCGTAGTATTACGTTATCAGCTTCTTAATTTTATGAGAAAATTTATAGTTTTTGTTATAATTGGATTAGCAGTAGTTTTTCTGTTAATTATTAGTTTTAATTTTTATAATTCAAAAGTAGAAATTCAATTAGATAGGTGTGTAGATGGGGATACAGCTTGGTTTTTGATTGATGGTAAGAGAGAGAAGGTTCGATTTTTAGGGATAGATACTCCAGAGAGTGTTCATCCGAATGGAGTAGTAGAAGAGTATGGTATGGATGCTAGTGATTATACTTGTGATATGTTAAAGAAAGCAGATCATATTTATTTAGAGTATGATTCTAATAGTGATAGGTATGATAGATATGGTAGAGTACTTGGATGGGTATTTGTAGGTGATCAAAATTTAAGTGAATTATTGTTAGCTATTGGATATGCTAGGGTAGAATATGTTTATGGAGATTATAAATATATAGATAAGTTGTGTGAAGTACAGAAGCAAGCTTATCTTGATAGATTAGGAATATGGAAGGTAGAATATGATAAATATCAAGAAAATTATTGTATGAAAGGATAATTATTTATCAGTATTTTAAGGAAATGGGTAGAAAAAAATATTTTGTTTTTTACTAAAATATAGTTGTAGAAATTTTATAAATCATATATAATAGGTGTTACTTTAAGTTACTTTGCTTAAGGTGTTGGGAGAGATTATTGATGATGGATAAGAAAGTGTTAACTGAAGAGGAAGTTACACCGATTAATTTAGATGATGATATGGAAAAAATTACAATAGACTGTATTAAATTTATGTTGAAAAATAAAATGCCATTAGAAGATATTCAACATATTACGAAGAAATCATTAGATGAAATTAAGAGAATTGGTGGAATAGATGACTAATTCTTTTTTGTTATAGATTATGATAAAGAGGTGTTATATGGCTAATCAGGGTAATAGTGGTATTCATAGTAAGTTCCAAGAGAGACTTAGACGAATTAGAATTTTTAGAAGAAAAAAGAAGAAGCAAAATAATGATTTATTTATTCAGGATAAGATTGCTGAAATTCGTCAAGTTATCCGTGAGGATTCTACTCCTAGGCGTCAGAGAGCAATTGTAGGGGGAAATGATAATGAAATAAAGAAAGAACGAGTTGTTTCTTCAGTAATTGTGGATACTAGGAAGATGGAAAAACAAAGGGTTTATAAAAAGAAAAAGACTGGTATTAATTCTAGAGAAATTTTTTTGAAAAAGGAAGATAAAAAAGATATTGATTCTAATTTGAGTCAGAAAAAGATAAATGTAGATAGAGAAAAGGATACTAAAGATTTTTCTTCTATTCATGCTAAGGGTATTGATTCTGCTCGTGGGGCAAAGGATTTTAGAACAGCAAAGGTTCAAAGAGATAAAAAGAAGAAAATTGGCTATGATTATTCTAATTTGAGGGGTAAATTTGTTTCGGATGATAAAGAAGAAGCTGTAACTGAATTGGGTACTCAAATTATTGAAAAGATTAAAGAAAGTTTTGAAGATAAGTTAGATGAATTAGAAGTACTTGAGAGTGAATTATATTTTTTGAAAAAGGATCAAGAGAACGAAGTTGAGACTAAAAAAGTAATAGAGATAAAAAAGAGAATTCATGACATAATTAATAAGATTAATGATTTAATTGATCAATATAATTTATATAATCGTAATTATTATCTTGATCATGTAATTGGAATTGATGATTCAGTTATTGTTGATGATATTATTGATTATCGAGATTTGCTTGATAGTTTTGAGGATGAGAGAAAGTTTGTTCGAGAATATAAATTGTTAGATGAGTTTCAAAGTTTATATCGTAATTTAAAGACAGTACGTGATGATACAGAGCGATTGGTTTTAGAAAATGAACAGAAGATTCATGAATTTGATATTCGGGATAAGAAATATCATGATGTTCAGTTGGGGGTTGTTCAAGCTAGTGAAGTGGATCAAAAATGTTCTTTAGAGTTAGAGAGGCAGAATGTTTATTTTACTGATTTGATGAAAAAAATTTCAAAGATTAATCAAGAAGAATATACTACTTATCATTTAAGGGGAATTGGAGAATTAGTAAGTCAAAGTCTTCGGTATATGGGGTTTTTAATGTTATCTCCTTTATCTGGGTTACTTCCAGGGATTGCTGTTCATACGTTAGCTACTAGGAGAATGATTGGTAATATTTATCGAAATATGAAAGTGGAAGAAGTAAATCATGTTCATTATGAAGCTGTTAATTATGATAGTGAATTAAATCATCATTTATGTGATGTAGATTATACTTCTTGTATGATAGAGGATACTTTAAAAGATATTGAGCGTTTAAAAGAAGAATTTATGATGCAATATGATTATAGAATTCCTGGCTATGAGGATACTTTAAAAAAGATTACTATGATAGAGAAGAAGGTACTTCATAATCAGAATAAGGTAGATATTATTAAGAAGAATTTAAAGCGTAGTAAAAAAATTAATGAGGATAAGTTAGAGAAGGTTCGTAAGTTAAATGAAAATCATTTTTCGGAATAGTTAGATCTATTCTTTTTTTTTTGTTTGTGTTAGTATTAATATAGGAGATGATGGTAGATGATAGAGGTAATTGATAAAGATTCAAATCAGAAAATGATGGCGATGATTTTATGTGGGATTTGTTATCAGGATGATTGTTATTTAGTTTATTGTATTAGGAGAGAAAAAGAAGATGCTAATTTATTTGTTTCTCGATTAATTCAAAATAGTCAAGGCTATGTTATGGATTTTTCTTTTGAGAATGGAGAAAAAGAAGTATTAGATCGTCTTGTTCAAAGGTTATTAAATAAGGAGAGTAAAAAAAATTTGGAAGAAGCTGGTTTTTCTATTATGAAAGATATTTCTTTGAATGGGATTTGTTATTTTGATATTCAAAAATGTTATGTTTCAACGGTTCCTAAGAGTTTAATTAAGGATTGTCTTATTTATTATGGATTAGTTAGCGAAAAATTATTTGATCAACCGGTTGTAGAAGTAGTTGAAGATAAGCGTAAGTTTAATGAAGGATTTGTTGGGAATATTGCTTTCATTTTATTTGGAATTTTTTTGATTATCTTTTGTATTTTAGTTATTTATGAAGTGTTAAGTGGATAGTGTTTAGAGAGGAGGATGAAGAATGTTGGAAGTGTGTGGAGTTCAAAAAAAATTTAGGAAGAGGTTAGGAAAACGAAAATTTTTGGAATTTTATGCAGATGATGATATTTCTTTTTGTGTTCCGGAAGGGGAAATATTTGGGATTATTGGGCCAAATGGTGCTGGAAAAACAACTTTGTTAAGGATGTTATCTGGTATTATGGAGCCGGAAAGTGGAAGTATTTTAGTGGATGAAAGGAATTATTTAGAGCATAGTATTGAGATAAAAAAGAAAATTGCTTTTTTATCTGGAAATACAAAGTTGTATAAAGATATTTCACCTATCGAGTTACTTCGTATGTGTGGGGAGTATTATGAGGTAGATGCAAGTATTTTAGAAAATAGAATTGAAGAAATTATGAAAAGATTTGATATGAAAGATTTTGCTTATCAGAAAATAGGAACTCTTTCTACTGGGCAATATCAGAGGGTTAGCATTGCTAGATGTTTGGTTCATGATCCAAAATATTATATTTTAGATGAGGCTACTAGTGGGTTAGATGTTATATCAAGTAAAGTAATTCTTGATTTTATAAAAGAGGAAAAGATGAGGGGAAAAGGTATTGTTTATTCTACTCATTATATGGAAGAAGCAGCTTCGATTTGTGATAAAATTATGATGTTGAATCATGGTCGGGTGGTTGTGATTGGTAGTGTTGAAGAAATTAAGAAGAAAAGTGGTATGAATAATTTGCGAGATGCTTTTTTTGCATTGATTGGAGATGATGATTTTAATGCATAGTATTTGGATTACAATACGAAAAGAGTTACGTTCTATTTTTCGAGATAAGAAAACTTTAGTAACGTTATTGGTTTTTCCAATTATGATTCCTGTGATGCTTTTTTTATATGCTGATTTATATGAGTCAACTTCTTTGGAAGAAAATTATTTGATTGGAGTGAATTATTCTATCAATAATATAGAACAAAAATTTATGAATGATGCTCATTTAAAAGTGAAACAATATGATAGTAAGAAGGAGATGGAACAAGCTTATCAGAATCATGAGATACTTGGTTATATTGATTATTTAGAAGAACAGCAGAAATATTTTCTTTATGCTAATCAGGATTCAGAGGAAGGAATGTATGTTTGTAATTATGTAGGGGCTTATTTGGATTCTTATAGTCAGTATTTGGCAAAATTATATTTGATTGGAGAAGATGTTGATGTAGAGAAAGTGTATAATCATTTTTCTTATGAAGTGGTTGATTTGGATGGGGAGAATTGGATGCTTTCGATGATGTTTACGGTTGCTTTTACTTATATTGTTATGTCTATTGTGTTATCTACTACTAATATGGCTACTTCTGCTACTGCAGTGGAGAAAGAGAATGGAACGTTAGAAACTATTTTGACTTTTCCTGTTCGTGTACGTGATTTGATTGTTGGAAAATATTTCGCTACAGTTATTATGGGAGTTATTTCTTCTTTGATAGGACTATTTTTAACTCTTGGTAGTTTAGAGATAGCGACTCATTGTTTTTCGGTATTTGAGGGTATTTATTATGCGATTGATGTTAGGAGTGTTTTTATCTCTATTTTGATTGTGATACTTGCATCTTTTTTTATCGCTGGAGTTAGTATTGCTCTTACTAGTTTTGCAAAAACATATAAAGAAGCTCAATCTATGAGTTCCCTTTTGAATCTGTTGACGATAGTACCAATGTTAATTTCTTTACTTGGAGTAGAAATTCATTCTTGGTATTATTTGATTCCTATTTTTAATTATACACAGGTTTTAATGGATATTTTTTCCGGTCAGTTTGATTTATTTGCTATTTTGTTGGTGATAATATCTTCTTTTGTTTATGTTGTTGTTGTTATTTTTTATATATTAAAGCAATATCGTACTGAGAAAGTTTTGTTTTGTGATGTGTAAATTTGATCAGTATTTTTATCAAAGTGAAAAGGTGGTGTTTTCATGAAGAGAAGATTTTGTTTTGGAGTGATTTGTTTTCTTTTATTAATTGGTTGTTATTTTATTTTTGATGATAAAAATAATGATTTGTTTAAGACAGATTATTATGAGGCTGTGAATCAAGATGTTTTAAAAGCTCATCATCTTTCTAATGATGAATATACTTGGAGTCGTTTTACAGAGGCACAAGATAAATCCGATGATTCTGTAGATCAACTTATTTTTTCCATTGTTTCAGGAAATACTTATGGTTTAGATGATATAGTTTTTCAAAATATTCAGACGATTTATTCTAAAGCAAGTGATTGGGAAAAAAGAGGAGATGATGGCATTCAGGCTCTTATTCCTTGCTTAGATATGATAGAGAATAGTCAATCTATTTTAGAATTAGTAGATTGTATTGTAGTAGTGGAAAATGATCTTGGAGTAGATATTCTTACGAATGTTATAGTTGGTTCGGATTATATAGATAATCAGAAGAATATTGTTTATTTTTATCCAGTTACTTTAGCATTTGATGCTAGTAGTGATTATATTGTTAATTCTGATTATATGACTTATAAAGCTTATCTTAAGCGAGCATGTATTCAATTATGGGAAGTATATGGTTATTCAAAACAAGACGCACGAAAGATAGTTAATCAAGTATTTTCTTTTTATGAAGAATTAAGTAATCATTCTAAGTTAGCTAGTGATCTAGAGGATATTCGTCTTTATTATCAGGTTATTTCTAAGGATGATTTTTTGAATTTATATTCTAATATTTTGATTGAAGAATATTTAATGAAAAGAGGTATTTTTGATGTTAATTATTATAGTATTGTGGATTTATCTCAATATCAGTATTTAAATGAAAGTTTAACAGAGGATAACTTGGATGTATGGAAAAAGGTTATTGAAACGAAAATTTTATCTAGTTATGCTATTTATGGATCTTGTGAGTATGCAAATATTGTTACAAATTTGAATGATTCGTTGTTGGGAGTTGCGAAGGAGAATATGGATTCTTCTCAAAATTTAGATATTGTAGAAGAATTATTTTCTAAGGAGATAGACTTTGTTTATGAAAGAGAGGTTTTGGATCAGAATAAAGAAGAGATTTTGCGTGAAATGTTTTATCAAATTAAGTCTTATTATGGAAAAATGTTAGAAGAAAATGATTGGTTAGAGCAAAATACAATTGTGAAAGCGAAGCAGAAGTTAGATAAGATGGATGTTGTGATTGGTCTTTCGGATGATTATGAAACTCTATTGGGAGATGTTAAGCTTTTGTCTTTTCAGGATAGTTTGATTGAGGATGTTATTTATTTTCGACAGTTACAAAGGGATGATGAATTATCTTGGTTAAGGAGTGGAAAAAGAAAGATAGGAGTATCTCAAAGTTTGGTGAATGCTTATTATCAACCACTTACTAATTCGATTATTATTCCTGCATCTTTTGTTTATTTAATGGAGGATGGGAATGATTATTATGAACAATTAGGTTCGATTGGAATGATTTTGGCGCATGAGATGACACATGCTTTTGATGGAAATGGTGCTTGGTTTGATGAATTTGGTAATTTAAGTTCATGGTGGAGTGATAAAGATTTATATGAGTTTGAAAAGTTAAAGAAAAGGGTTTCTGAATATTATAGTAAGTATGAAGTGATAGATGGGGAGTATATTAATGGAGAGAAGACGGTGAATGAGAATATTGCTGATTTAGGGGCATTATCTTGTATTGTTGGGATCACACGTGATAGGGGTGCGAATGATGAAGAGATGAGAAAGATGTTTTCTTCTTTTGCTAGACTTTGGGTTAGTCAAGAGAGTGATTTTTATATGGAATTATTATTATTACAGGATGTACATGCTCCTAATAAATATCGAGTAAATGCGGTATTATCTTCTATTGATGATTTTTACAAAGTTTATCATGTTCATGCTTGGGATGAGATGAGTATTTCTAAGTCTGATAGGGTTCGTGTATGGTAAAGGAGTTCTATAGTATGGGTTGATTCGTGTTGTTAATAATTGTATAGATGTTGTAAAGTAAGTGTAAAAAGCTTTTGCTGTTCGGATGGAGTTATGATATAATGATGTTGGAATGAAGTTTAGAAAGGAAAGTTGAATTATGAATGAAAAACGAGGATCTATGAGTCAAGAAAAAGTTTTAGAACAAAAAATTGAAAGTATGAATTTTCAAATTCAGTGGATTCAACAGCAAAAAAATAAAATTGTGAGATCTTTTCAACAATTGGGGTTAGAAGATACAATTGTTGCTTTTGACTTGATGTTTCAAGGCTATCAAGAGCAATTAAATAAACGACTTCAAGAAGCACAGGGCAATCAGAAAATGATTGTTGATGCTTATCAGATGTATATTGATGAGGCATCTAATGGATTGGTTAGTGCGGTTGAATCTTTTAAAGAATTTGGTGTTTGTGTTCAAAATGATGTACCTAATAGCAACCATCATAGGTAATGGGTTCATATTTTGAAAGTAAAGTTTTTTTGAAATTAAGGTCTTAATGAAAGATAATTCATTATAATTTCATTAGTTATTTAAACTCTTAAATTTTTAATTTGGTTGAAGCTACATCTAAAAATTTTGGATGTGGCTATATATTTTAGGAAACTTTAGTTTGTTTTTTCGGACTGGGTTTTCTTTTTTTTAGATTGAGGGGCTTATAAGAAGTTAATAGCTAATATTAATTATTATTCTTAATAAATAAATCCTAACTTTTATATTTTTCAAGAAAAATGAGATTATCATAGATTGTAAATTTTTATATGATAGTCTCTTTATTAATTTTAGGTTTTCTTAATCTTGATGAACTTTTTTTTCCTAAAATATTAATTAATCGGATGAATTGCTTAATTTAAATAGGTTTCGTATTTTATAGAATTTGAGAGATTAGGTTAAAAAGTATTTTTTTAGGTCAGTTCAATCATGAAAATTTTATTTTAAAGGAAGGAATTTACAAAGTTATCTCTAATAATATAGGTAGAGGTGATAAAAGATGAAGAAAGTAAAACCTAGGAGAAAAAGGTATTTTATTTTAAAAAAAGTTAGATTTTTAATTTTTATGATTGTAATGGTTGGGTGTATGGCTCAATTGATAGATGTAGATGCAGGAATGAATGATACTGTGATGAATAAAAATCGGATAGATGGGGTTTATTCTGTTGCAAATATTCGTGGAGATTTGCATTTATATTATTTGGATATGTATGAAATGAATGGTATTATTTCTTATTGTATTGATTTGGGAACTCCTATTACCACAGATATTTATCATTCTACAAGTGATTTTTCTATTAGTTATTTACCAGAAGGACAAATTGAATATATTCGTTCTATTAGTTATTTTGGTTATCAATATGCTGGACACGATGATTATCGCTATTATATGGCTGCACAAGAAATTATTTGGGAATATCTTGGAAATGGTGGAGTTGAAGTAGAATGGACAGATGTGTTAGATGTAAATGGAAAGAGAATCAATATCGATTCTTATAAGCGTGAAATATTAGAATTGATGTCTAATTATTATAAAAGAGTATCTTTTGATTGGATTGATGGTTCTGTTGTAAAAGTGGGTGAAGAAATTTCTTTGTTTGATTTTGCTTATGTTCTTTCGGAGTATGAGATTGTTTCTTCTGGACATTCTGATGTGAAGATAGAAGGAAATATTTTAAAAATTAAGATAGGAAATGATTATGTAGGAAGAGATAGTATTGTATTAAAAAAGAAAGAGTATTATTCTTTTGATAGTATGTTATATTATTATGACAGTTCACAACGAATGATTTCTAGTGGTAATTTTAAAAATTTCAAGAAAGAAATTTATTTTAATGTTTCAGGGGCTGAGTTGAATGTTCAAGTTGTTGATCAACAAACTGGTAAAAATATTGCTTTAGGACAGGCTACTTTGAAAGGTGCTATTTATGAATTGTATCGTCAAGATGGAAATTTATTAGGAACTTTTGAGACGAATGATACAGGTTATTTTACAGTGGATAATTTACCATATGGCAGTTACTATTTAAAACAAGTAAAACCTAGCTTAGGATATCAATTAAATGAAGAAATATTATATTTTGATTTTATAGATGATACTTTTTTATTGACAGTGGAGCAGCAAGTGATTTCTAAATTTGTTGAGATTGTGAAAATTTATGGTGGTGTAGAAGGAGAGTACTATTTTGAGCCAGATGTTTCATTTTCTGTAATTGATTTTAATGGTGATTTATATGATTATATTGTTACTGATTTGAATGGATATTCTTCTATTTGGTTGCCCTATGGTCAATATATAATTCATCAGAATAATACTAATTTTGGATATTCTAAAGTTGATGATTTTGCAGTTTTGATTGATGCAAGTCAGGAAGATGTAATTCATTATGAGTTAATTGATCCTTTGATTGAATGTGCTGTAAGAATTGTTACGAGAGATAAAAGCAATGGTGATATTCTTGCTTTGGAAGGATTTTCTTATCGTGTAAGAGCAAGTGATCAAGAGAATTATATGATGATAGATGGAAAAGATATTTTTACGACAGATTTAGATGGAGAGTTAGTTTTACCAATGGTGTTTGTTTATGGAGATTATATTTTGGAACAAGTTCAAACTGCAACCGGTTATATTTTAAATGAGGAAAAAATTGAATTTTCATTAAATGATTATACTAATTTTCAAATTGTGGATCATCAGTTACGTGTAGATGTTGATGTCTATAATCAGGAGATTTTAGGAAGAATTAATGTTTTGGCTAATCAGGAAATATTTTTTTCTGAGTATAATAATTATTACTATCAAAGAGTTCCTAGGGAAGGAAGTTCATTTTTGTTAATTGCTAATGAAGATATTATTGTAAATGGTAGTCTTCAATATCAAAAAGGACAAGAAGTTATAAGTGGTGTGACTGATGTTGATGGTCGGTATTTAATCGAGAATATTTATTTAGGAAATTATTGTTTGTTGGATCCAGATTCTGGTCAAAAAGAATGTTTTATCTTAAAGGATTCTTTGGAGGGAAAAGATGTTGTTGTGAAAGATTTGGAATTTACTCTGTTGGTTACAAAAAATGATGTGGTTATTCAAAATGTGTCAGATTTGGGGGATAGCGTTGTTGGTGCAACGTTTGAGATTTTAGATAAAGATAAGAAGGTAATTTATACTGGGCTTACTGATGAAGATGGTATTATTAAAGTAGTAGGTTTACCTGTAGGAGATTATTGTATTCATCAAAAGAATGTTCCTAGTGGTTATTTAATGAAAAAAGAGGACAGCTGTATTTTTCTTGATTCTACTCAAATGATACAAGTTACAAATCAGCTAGGTACTCAGAAATGGATTTCGGTACCAAACACTTTTTATCGTTCAAAGGATTATTTTAAATTATTTATATTATTTGGAATGGGGATAGGGGTGTTTTTTTATAAAAAGGTTTTTACTTCTAAGTTTTGATGTAATAGTAATTATTTTTATTGTTTTTTCTAAAAGAAAGATAGAGAATGAGTATTTTTCTATTGGTTCTTTTTTTGATAATTCATTTTTTTTCGATATAGATCGTTTTAGTGAAGAGAGTCAAGATAATATTTTGTTATGGTTAGAAATTCCTAGTATAAACTTGAAGGAAGAAGTGTATCATATGGATAGTAGTTTTAATGATGTTGATTTTCATGTTCAAATTTTGGAGGAGTCAAAACTTGAAAATTTTTTCTTTCTTTTCGCTGGCCATTCTGGTGATGGAATGGTTAGTTATTTTAATGATTTGGAATATTTAGAAGAGGGAGATATTATTTTAATTTTTATGGATGATAAGAAAATTTTTTATGTAGTTGAAAAAATTTATTATATTCAGAAAACGGGAAAATTTTTTGCTCCTTTAGAAAATATGGAAAATATGCTATATTTGATTACTTGTAGTTTAAAATATTATGACAAGCAATTGATTGTTCAAGCAAGATTAGTTGACTAGATAAATGTGTTAAGTGAATTTTATTTTCTAGACAGTAGTTCTATTTCGTGTTATGATGAGTATGGTGATGTAATTTGAGTAAGATTATGGAGAGAATTATGATGCGGGCAAAACAAGACAAGAAAATAATTGTTTTGCCAGAGACTATGGATAGACGTATATTAGAGGCTACTGATATTATTTTAAAAAAGGATATTGCGGATATTATTCTTATTGGTAAGGAAGATGAGATTGAGAAAAACTCTAAGGGATTAGATATTAAGAGGGCTACTATTATTAATCCATTTACTTCTGAATTAACTGAAGAATTTGTTTCTTCGCTGTATCAACTTCGACGTGAAAAGGGGATGACATTAGAAGAAGCTAAACGTTTATTACTTACTGATTATATGTATTATGCTTGTATGTTAGTAAAAGCTGGTTATGCAGATGGTGCTGTTTCGGGAGCTTGTCATTCTACATCAAATACGTTGAGACCGGCTTTACAGATTTTAAAAACGAAGCCTGGTGTTAAGTTAGTATCTGCTTTTTTCTTAATGGTAGTTCCTAATTGTGAATATGGGGATCAAGGGACGTTTTTGTTTGCTGATTCTGGTTTAGAACAAAATCCTGATTCAGAAAAGTTGGCGGCTATTGCTGGTTCTAGTGCAGAGTCCTTTCAATTGCTGACAGAACATACTCCGGTAGTTGCTATGCTTTCTCATTCGACGTTGGGAAGTGCTAAACATCCTGATGTTGATAAGGTAATTGCTGCAACAGAACTTGCTAAGAAGGAGTTTTCTCAATATGAAATTGATGGAGAATTACAGTTAGATGCTGCTATTGTACCTAGTGTTGCTTGTTCTAAAGCTCCAAAAAGTACGGTTGCTGGTAAAGCTAATGTTTTGATTTTTCCGGATTTAGATGCAGGTAATATTGGTTATAAATTGGTTCAAAGATTAGCAAAAGCAGAGGCTTATGGTCCTATTTGTCAGGGAATTTTAAAACCTGTTAATGATTTATCTAGGGGGTGTACTGCTGAAGATATTGTAGGAGTAGTGGCTATTACTTCAGTGCAAGCTGGAGTTAGTAATAAAAAAATAGAAAGAAAAGAGGAAGGTTATGAGTAAAATAAAAGTTGTTCAATATGGTTGTGGAAAAATGAGTGTTTATACAATGCGCTATGCAATTGAAAGAGGAATGGAAATTGTCGGAGCCGTTGATATAAATCCAAATGTGATTGGAAAAGATATTGGTGAGATTATAGGTAGTGAACCTTATGGCGTTAAGGTAGTATCTGTTGATGAGGCAGAAAAATTATTAATGAGTGTTACTCCAGATATTTGTATTGTTACTACTATGAGTCTTATGAAAGATATAAAAGATATTTTGATTTTGTGTGCTAGATTAGGCGTAAATGTTATTACTACTTGTGAGGAAGCTTTTTATCCGTTTAATTCTTGTCCAGAATTAACAAAGGAAATAGATGATTTGGCTCGTGAGCATAATTGTACTATTACAGGTAGTGGTTATCAGGATGCTTTTTGGGGAAATTTAATTTCTACTTTAGCAGGTGCTACACATAAGGTTACAAAAATAATAGGAAGTTCTTCTTAT
This sequence comes from Erysipelotrichaceae bacterium, assembly GCA_022772985.1. Classification (GTDB taxonomy): domain Bacteria; phylum Bacillota_I; class Bacilli_A; order RF39; family UBA660; genus RUG11198. The sequence goes on from JALEZJ010000140.1 coordinate 22,779, forward strand.
AATGTTGAAGATTATGGTATAGCTTTAGCGAAAGCTCATGGAGCTGGTTTTACTTTAGAAGAATTTGATGAACAAATTGCTTCTATTGATAGAATGTCTGATGAAGAACGAAATGAATTAATTCATAGTGGTAATTATCAACCTAGTTATATGTGGAATGTTAATGGTTGGCTTTGTGATAAGTTAGGCTTGACTGTTCTTAGACAATCACAGAAATGTATTCCACAGACTTATTCTGAAGACATAGAATCTAGTACGTTAGGAATGGTAGTAAAAAAAGGAATGGCTACTGGAATGAGTGCGGTTGTTACAACAGAAACAGAAAATGGTATTGTTATAGAAACGGAATGTGTAGGAAAGGTTTATGCTCCAGATGAGTTTGATTCTAATCGTTGGACAATTTGTGGAGAGCCAAATACTAATTTGGTTATTGAGCGTCCACAAACAGTGGAACTTACTTGTGCTACAATAGTGAATCGTATTCCTGATGTATTAAAGGCAAAGGCTGGTTTTGTTCCTACTTCTCAAATGGGAGAACTAAAATATAAATCTTAATATTTTGGGTTGAGTTATATTTTTTAGATAATAGAAATAAAATGCTAAGGTAACTTAGTGTTTTTTTCTTTCTAAAAACTATTGAATATCTGGTAAAAAAAAGATATACTATAAGTAGGAAGGTGTTGAGTAATTTGAGAAGGAAAATACATTCTAATTTGAATGAAGAAAAGACGAAGAAGAAATCTAATTCTGTGCAAAAGATTTCTAAATCTAAGATTAAAGGTCAAAAAATTCAAAGTGTAAAAACTGGAATAAAAAATCAGAGTAATTCAGGACTTGTTTTTAAATTGAGAAAAAATTTTACTCGAAAGAATGTTACTTATTTTGTTTTATTTTTAGTAGATATTGCTTTAGTTATATATTCTGCAAGAAAAAATATTGTTAATTATGTAGTTGTATCTGATCAAAGTATTTTTGTAAGTAAGACTAGGTATTTATTATTTGGAAGGAATTATATTAATTTAATTATTACAAGTTTTTTTTATCTTTATATTTGTTTAATTCATCGATTCTTTTTACATGAAAAGAATACAAGAAAATTTTTTGTTTGTTTATTTTTCTCTTTAATTATTTTGAATTGTTTATTGTTTGTTATTTTTACGAAAAGGATTTATTAAGAGGATTATGAGAAATATATATGATTTTACGTTAAAAGAATTAGAGAATTATTTTGTTTCTATAGGAGATAAAAAGTTTCGTGCTACTCAAATATATGATTTTTTGTATAAGAGGCGTATTGATGATGTTTCATTCATGAATAATATTGGGAAGAATATGCAAGAACATTTAAGAACACATTTTTCATTTCAAAAAATTAAGTTGATTGTAAAGCAGTCAGATAAAGATGTTAGTAAATATTTGTTTGAATTAATGGATGGTCAAAGAATTGAATCAGTATTAATGTATCATGATTATGGGATTAGTATTTGTGTATCTAGTCAAGTTGGTTGTAATATGGGATGCCGTTTTTGTGAAAGTGGTCGATTAAAGAAAGTTCGAAATTTAGAGGCTTATGAAATTGTACAACAAATTTTATTGATTGAAGAAGAAATTGGTAAGAGAATTACTCATGTTGTAGTAATGGGAATTGGAGAACCATTTGATAATTATGATAATGTGATGCGGTTTGTGAAAATTATCAATGATGGAAAAGGTATTGGATTAGGTTCTCGGCATATTACAATTTCTACTTGTGGATTAATTCCTGGAATTGAAAAATTTATGGAAGAAGATGGACAAGTGAATTTAGCAATTAGTTTGCATGCTCCAAATGATGAAATTCGGAAAAAAATTATGCCAATAGCACAGGTATATGATATGGATAGTTTACTTTTGGTTTTAAAAAAATATATTCATCGAACTAATCGAAGAGTAACGATCGAATATATTATGCTAGATTCTGTTAATGATTCTATAGAATGTGCTTTAGAATTAGCAAGTAAACTTAAAAATTTAAATTGTTATGTTAATTTAATTCCTTATAATGAAACAAAGAATATTGGATATAAAAGGACAAAAATTAATCAAATCCGTAAATTTTATGATATACTAAAGAAGAAAAATATAAATGTTACTATTCGGAAAGAATTTGGTGGTAAGGTAGATGCTGCGTGTGGTCAGCTTAGAGCAAATCAAGAGTTGAATAAATAATTATGAGAAAGTACTCAATATTATTATTTTAATATTAGATAGGAGGTTAAAATGCAAACATTTTATTTAACTGATACAGGGAAAATTCGTGATCATAATGAAGATAATGTTATTATTCTTAAAAATGAAAAGAATGAATATTTATTAGCGGTTGCTGATGGTATGGGGGGACATAAGGCAGGTGAGGTTGCAAGTGCTATTGTTATTAATCATTTAACAGAGGAGTTTTATGGATTAGATAGTATAGGTAGTAAAGAAGCTGCTATTGATTTTCTTAGAAATATTGTGACAGAGATGAATCAAAAAATATTTGAATATACGAAGGAAAATCCTGATAGTAAGGGAATGGGAACGACTTTTGTTTGTGCTATTAAGACGGATGATTATTTGTTATATGGTAATATTGGGGATAGTTCTGGTTATGTTATTAAGAAAAATAAAATTCATAAAGTTACTAAAGATCATACATTAGTTAATTTACTTGTTTCTACTGGTGAGTTGACGCAAGAAGAAGCAAAGTATCATCCAAGAAAGAATGTTTTAATGCGAGCTCTTGGGGCAAATAATCCAATTGATATTGATATTTTTGATGTGGAACCTAAAATAGATGGTATTCTTCTTTGTAGTGATGGGCTTACAAATATGCTGACAGAAGAACAAATAGAGAGAGTTTTGGCTGAAGAAGAAACAGCGGAAGCTGCTGTTTGTAAATTAATTCATAAGGCGAATGCAAGGGGAGGAAATGATAATATAAGTGTTGCTTATTTAAAGAAGGAAAGCGGGGAAGTGTGATGCTATCGAAAGGACAAAAGATTAACGAACGTTATGAGATTTTAAAATCTATTGGGGAAGGTGGAATGGCTAATGTATATTTAGCACATGATACGATTTTAAATCGTGATGTTGCGATTAAGGTTTTGCGTGGTGATTTGGAAAATAATGAAAAATTTATTCGTCGTTTTCAGAGAGAAGCCAAAAGTGTTTCTGATTTATCACATCCTAATATTGTTGAAGTTTATGATGTTGGAGAAGAAGATGGACAACATTATATTGTGATGGAATATATTGATGGAAAAACATTGAAACAATTAGTTCAAAAACGTGGGGCTTTAACAGTTCCTGAAGTAATTGATATTATGTCACAGCTTACTGATGGATTGGCGCAAGCCCATGATGCTTATATTATTCATAGAGATATTAAACCTCAGAATATTATGATATTGGATAATGGCATGATTAAAATTACTGATTTTGGAATTGCTATGTCTATGAATGCTACTCAACTTACTCAAACTAATTCTGTGATGGGATCAGTTCATTATTTACCACCTGAGCAAGCTAGTGGAAAGGGAGCTACAACGAAGAGTGATATTTATTCAGCAGGGATTCTTATGTATGAGCTTTTAACTGGAAGTGTTCCTTTTAAAGGTGATAATGCAGTTGAAATTGCATTAAAACAAATGAAAGAAAGAATTCCTAGTATTCGTAAACAGAACCCTTTGATTCCTCAAAGTGTAGAAAATATTGTTTTAAAGGCTACAGCAAAGAATCCTAAGAATCGATATGAGTCGATTAGGGAGATGCATGATGATCTTGTTCATGCGTTAGATTCTGATAAACAAAATGAAGCTAGGTATCATTTTCCTTATCCAGAAAGTGAACTTGATGAAAGTAAAGCTATTCCAATTAAGGATACACCTGTAGTTTCTGTTTCTGGAAATAAAGGAATTGAATTACCAAAAGAAGATTTCAATGATAAACAGAGTGCAAAGGGGTCTAAAAAGGATAAAAAAAAGAAATTGAAAGTTGGTATTTTAATAGGACTAATTATTTTGCTATTCATGATTGGAATTCTATTATTTATGAACTATCGAAATCGTACGAAGATAGTTATCGTACCAGATGTTACTGGAATGACTACAGAGAAGGCAGAAAAAACTTTATCTGATAAAGGGTTTAAATATGATGTGAAGACTGAGGAAAGTGATGAGGTAGAAGAAGGGTATGTGATTAAGACACAACCTAAGGCTGGTTCTAGTAAGAAAAAGGGAAGCATTATTACAATTGTTGAATCTAGTGGTATTGCTGATGTGGTATTAAAAGATTATACTAATCAGCGAGCAGATACTTTGAAAGAGAGATTAACGGATTTAGGACTTAAAGTAAAAATAGAAAAATTAGAAGTGGAAAGTCCTAAAGATTATATTGGAAAGATAAATATTGTTATTGATCAAAGTCCGAAATATAGTGAAGGGGAAGAAATTATATTAGAGGCTGGAGATGAGATTGTTCTTTATACACCTGATATTTATGAAGATTATCCTAATATGTCTAGTGAGGGTTGGACACTTTCGAAAGCTGAGGAATTTGCTTCTCAATATGGATTATCTATGAATGTTAAAGATAAAAAGGGAAATGCTATTACGGATTATAGTGCTTATTTAGATAAAGTAATTACTGGGCAAAATCGAACTGGTAAAATAGCAAGTGGTGTTGCTTTTACTGTTACAATTGATGTTGATATGTCTAGTTATAATTTGGTTATTAATTATCTTGATAAGAGTACTACTCAATCTGTATTTGATTCTAAGACGGAAAAGAAAAAAGATGGGGAAAGTGGTAGTGTTACTTGTCCTGGTAGAGCTGGTTATACAACGGAACAGAGTAGCGTTAGTTATAAGATTGAGGGACGTGATACTACGGTAAACTGTTATTATATAAAAAATATTGTCAATGATGATGATTCAAATAGTGATGAATAGGGGGAAGTATGGAAGGATTCATTATTAAAAATATTAGTAATGATTATGTTGTAAAAGGTAAGGGGGCTACATATCTTTGTAAAGCAAGAGGAAAATTTCGTAATATGAAACTTACTCCTCTTGTTGGGGATCATGTTTGTTTTGATGAAAAAAATCATTATTTATTAGAGATTAAGCCTAGAAAGAATTGTTTAGTGAGACCTAGTGTTGCTAATGTGGATCAAGCTATTGTTGTTAGTAGTGTTAAGATGCCGAATTTGGATACTTATTTGTTGGATAAGTTACTTACGATTATTAGTTTTCATAATATTGAACCTATTATTTGTTTTACGAAGTTAGATTTGCTTGATGATGATGAGAGAAAGAAAATAGAGGAATATATTATGTATTATCGTAAAATTGGATATACAGTAGTTACTAATGAAAAAAGAGAGAATTTGGTTTCTCTTTTTCAAAATAAAATTACTGTTTTGACAGGGCAATCTGGAGCTGGTAAGAGTAGTTTGTTAAATTTGTTAGAACCTACTTTAAATTTAAAGACTGATGAAATATCACTTGCTCTTAATCGGGGAAAACATACTACTAGACATACTGAGTTATATGAAGTTTTAGATGGATATGTGGTAGATACTCCTGGATTTTCTCAAGTAGATTTTCATGAAATGACAAAGATGGATATTCGTGATAATATGAAAGAGATGTTTGATTATTTGGAGTATTGTAAATATCGTGATTGTATGCATATAAAAGAAGATGGTTGTAGAGTAAAAGATATGGTACTTGAGAAAGAGATTCTTTCTTCTAGGTATGATCATTATAAGTATTTTATTGAAAATAAAAATCGAGATTAGGGTAGTCTTGATTTTTTTGTATAATACTTATTTATTGGAAGGCTTGTTTATTTAGTTGCTTTATGGTATGATTATTTTGTAAGTAAGGAGTCGATTGTGATGAGGATTTCAACTTCTATATTAGATTGTCAGGATAGGATTGAGGGAGTGATTCAGTTAAATAGAACGCATACTAGTTATATTCATATTGATGTTATGGATGGTGAGTTTGTACCTAATATTCAATTCAAAGAGGTACATGAGTTAAAAGCGATTAATAGAGTTTCAAAATATCCATTAGATGTACATTTGATGGTTATGGATCCGATTGAATATGTGGAAAATTTGGAAAATATGAATATTGAGTATATTACTTTTCATTTAGAATTAGATAAGAACATTCCTAAGATTATATCTAAGATTAAAGAAAAAGGTTATAAGGTTGGTTTGTCTATTAAGCCTAGTACTGATATTGCTAAATTAGAGTGTTATTTAAAGGATATTGATTTAGTTTTAGTGATGAGTGTGGAACCGGGATTAGGTGGACAGAAATTTTTGATTGAAACGGTTGATAGGGTGAATGAATTAAAAAAAATTATAGATGAAAATCACTATTCGGTGCAGATAGAGGTTGATGGGGGGATCAATGCTGAGACAATTGTTTTATTGAATCAGGCTGATATAGTAGTAGTTGGTTCTTATATTGTAAAAAGTGATAATTATTATAAAAGAATTGAAGAATTGTTATGTGTTGTAAGGGATGGAGTTCAAGTGGGAAATTTGAATGAAAGTAAGCATCAAAAGAAAAAATTATTTTATAAGATATTGTTAGGCATTGGGATTATTCCGTTTGGATTGGTTTTTGGTTCGGGATTTTATTCTATGATATTTGGATATTCAGGCATATGTATTTTGAATTGTACTTCTTATTATGGCTGGGTTGCATTTAGGAATAGTACTTTTCTATTGGTGTGGTTATTTTGGCCAATTTTAGTAATTGGTTTGTTGTTTATTGTTATTAGTATTATGGAGTTGAAAAAGATAAAAAGACTTTCAAATTAGGAAAGTCTTTTACTATTTTTTAAGCAGCATTTTTTAGTGTTCTAATTTCTCTTGCGCTTAATCTAACTTTTATAATATTACCATTTATATCTTTAATTCTAACTTGTTGTAAATTTACTTTTTGTGATTTTTTTGTAACTTTTAAACAGTTTGGTCTATTATTTGCACGATTTGTTTTTTTATTTGATATATTCTTTGCCATTCTTATCCCTCCCTCAAAAATTAATGCATATTAACTTTATCATAAAATTTTATTTAAGTCAAATCTTTTGGGGTGAAAGGGTGTAAAAAATTTTTAGGGGCAAATTAAATGAGTGTGTTATAATATTTACTGAATAAAAGGTGGTTAAATATGAATGCACAAAAACTAATTGGAATTGAAATTAATAAATTAGATAATGAATTTAATAAATTATTA
>JALEZJ010000165.1 GCA_022772985.1 Erysipelotrichaceae bacterium
GAAGTATTTGAACTAAATAAAGAAGAATGTAAAATGCTTCAAAAAGTTATTCAATTAGGACTAAAAATTGATGAAATAGAAGAATATTCTATCTTCTTTTTAGGTGGTAAAGAAACATATTTTTACTTTAAGAAAATGGGGATTCTAAAAGAGTAACAAACAATATTGTCCTAGCAAGCACTGCATTTGTGCTCCCGCAAATGCAAATTGCTGTCCCAGCAAGCAATGAATTTGTTCTCCCGCACAAATTCAAACTTAATGGGGACACCCCCAATCCCCATTTTTAATTATATTAAGATAGAGAGGTGATACATTTGAGAGAAAGAGATATTAAAAAAGTATTTTATTTTAATGAAAAAGAAAATAAAAGATTTAAGAAAAATGATTTAAAATCAAATTTATTAGAAAGTAGTTATCTTAGAAGTCTTATTACAAATTATCAACCCAAAGATGCTCCTTCTGATACAATTCTTTTACCAATAATAGCTGAACTTAAGTCCGTTGGAAAAACTGTAAATGAAATTGCAAGAACTGCAAATAGATTTGACTTTATAAATACGAAATATTGTAATAGAGTAATCGAGAGAATAGATGTTATGAGTGACAATATAAGAGAAAAACTTATAACTGCAAAATAATTTTACAAAATATGCAAACTTTTGTTTACTTTTGAGTTATAATATGTTATACTTTTTTCTCATTATATGTTTCTTTGAATTCCATTTTGCATATCCACATATTCCAATAACTTTACCATTTTCTTTTTCAATGACCATTTTTTCAGTTTCTGCAAGTATTTCAAACAAATAAATCCAAGCACAAACTTTCCCTTTAGAATGCGAAGGTGTTTTTCCTAAATCCCATTCATCATAAAGCATATCTACTGATTGTTTCATTTCTACTAAATTCATTTTTTAAGTCCCCTTATCAATTTTTTATCCTAGCTTTATAAAGTAATTCTTCAATCATTGCTCTATACCTTAGAATTAATGTTTCTATATCTTTTTTAGTACTATTATACCAGATTTTATGAGCTGATAAGTTACCAAGTTCTCTAAAAACATCCATATCTTGTTGAGTGTTTGTTGTTAATTTAAAACTTTTTTCACTATTAGCTATTTTTATCATTTTGTCTAGATTAACATATTTTGTACCAGTCTTATCTAATATTTTGTTTTCTATGCTATTGTTCTGAAACATTAAAACAATTAACACTTCCAATAGTCTTCTCATCATGACGGCAGTACAATCAAATAAATTATTTTCATAGCTAGCATTAATTTGTTTTGCTAATTGTTCTATGTAATTTCTAGTATTATTGTATAATTTTTCTGGAAGAATTGTTTGATTATCTTTAATTTCCTCATTTTCACCTGTCTTGTCCCAATTTAATATATCTTCTATCCAACTTTCCATTCTTTCTCTCCATTGAGACCAATTACCACTATCTGAAACAAGTGTCATAACCTCATTAGATAAATCATCTAGTATTTGTTCTTCACTCCATTCTGCTTTTCTTAATGCTTTTATATATTGATTTATAATAGATTGAGCAGTTCCATCATTCCAATATGAAAATTTACTTTTAGCATAATTCTTTATATGTCTTATTTTTTGTTCAATTGGAGATAAGCTATTATTATGTGCAATTCCACCTATTTTGTTAATAAATAATTCAACACTATCTTTTTCTATATTACAGTCTTTATCTAATGAAATATAGTTTTTAAAACTTATATCTATTGCATTTAGCAATACTTCTACATCAAATTCAGCAAGTAAAACTGAAATATTACTTTTTCCAATTTCATTTAAACTATATGGTTTTATCTTATCTTCAATATATTGTATAACATAATTTACATCTGTTTCATTCTTCATTTTTAGCTCCTTATTTTACATGTTATTTAACCACTCTACATATTCTTCATAAGTAACCTTACCTTTATTAAGTTTATCATGCATTTTTCGATTATCTTCTTTAAACTTCTCAAATTCCTTTTCATATTGCATATTACCTGGATTTCTTCTTGTTCTCAATAATAGTTTTTGATAAACATTTCTATAAGTTCTCAAATCATCATCATCATTTATCATTTTCTGTTTTACCTTAAAAGAACCAATCTCCTTACAAGTTCTAGCATCTTCATAAATATTATTACAATATAACTCATCTGTCCTTTTCTCTGGAACAAAGTATTTTCCGCAATTCTTGCACTTTTTGATTTCAAACTTGTCCATACAAACGATTTCTTGAAGTTCGATAATCAGTAATTGACAGATATCATTACTTTCAAAAGTATATGGTATTGGTAAGATTCTATCTTTATTCACTTTAGCAATTTCTATTGCTTGATCTTCATCAATAATATTTAATGGTGCATTTATTCTTGATAAATCTCCAAGTGCAATATTCAATTTATCATTTTCAAAATGTGATAATGCTTTACTGTTATTCTTGCTCATAGTTAAAACATAAAATCTTTGTAATGGCGTTAAATCTTTTATTTCTTCTAATTGATTAATATTAAATAAGTAATTTACATCAGAAATAAAATCTTCTTTTATGCTTTCTAATTTATCTCCAGATTTTTCTACTAATTCATTTATTAACTTTTCATACTCATTTGCAGTATAGGTATTTTTAAATTCCATTTTTGTTATTTCTGCAAATAAAGTTAAACTATACTCTTGTACAAAATTTTTAACACTCTGAATAGCTTTAAAATCACAATTTGAGAAGTTACAAAGCAGAGTACCTATACGATTATCATTTTGAACTAAAATAGCTTCAAAATCGTTTTTAACCTTTTTGTAGTTCATATAAGTAAGATATTCTTTCCTTAAATTTCTATCTACATATAATCTAGTTACATTACTAATTTTTCTATTTTTAATAAAATCAATAACATCTTCATTCGAGTTTTTCATAAGTTCACCTAACCTTTTATTTAATATAGTTATTTTTTTATATTATTTTATCATAA
>JALEZJ010000196.1 GCA_022772985.1 Erysipelotrichaceae bacterium
GTTGTTGAAGTAAGTCCATTTAAGAGGAAGGAGCTTACTTCTTTTATTTTCAGTTTTAATAATTTAGTTAAACTATTTCCTTTTTCTAATAATTGTCTAATAGTATGAGCAAACTGAATGAAGAAATAATGACACTTCATAGCATTATCATTTCTGCTACTTAAGTGACAAATATTAAATGTTCTGTGTTTTTGAATATAGAATCCTTCATTTTCTATTTTCCATCTTTTCCTTCCTAAAGATACCACTGACTTAATATTATGATTATTTATTTCTAAGTTGCTTATATATCGAAAATTTTTTTCATTTTCAATATATTTTAAAACATTTACTATATTATTTTTAAATTCTATGTTAGATGATAAAAAATAATTTTTTATTGATGTTTCATTATGGTAATTAATGTTATCTTCAACAATTTCGTTTACATTTTTTAATCTATCTGGTTTTAAATTAAATATATAAAACCATTTATATTGATTGCATATATTAATTATTGGTGTAGTGGCATAAAGTCCATCTCCTGTAACAATGAACTTATATTTTGGATAATTTTTCTTTATTCTTTTTATCATACGTTTAAATGCTTTAGTTTCGCAATCTTGTTTTTGTTCTTCAGTTAGCATCTTTTCGTTTTCAATAAATTCAGAATCTAAACTAATAACGATGGAACCAACAACAAGTTTGCATTCTAAAACATATTTATAATATGATATTTTTCCATCTTTAGTTTTTCTAGAAAGACAATTACCATTAAGATTATAGTCATGGTTAGATAAGCCTGTACCATCGAATAATAATTGAAAACAGCCATTATATCTATATTTATCAAACATTTTAGATCTAATTAGTGCTTTAACAATATATTTTTGAATATCTCTCAATTCATTTATATCAATATTTATAAATACATCTTGAATAGTTTCCCAATAAGGGATTTCTTTGAGATTTTCTTTACAAATAGAAGATAAGTTATTAATAGCATCTTCAGAATTGATTTTATCGGAAATAGCAGTCATTGAAGTAAGACCACATAAAAGCCCAAATAATCTTGTTACACATATTACTTTCATATTATAGGTTATATAAGATTGATTTCTTATATCTGTTAAATTATTAAATTTATCAAATAAATCAGGTAAATACTTATTGATAATAGAGTAAATTTCTTTTATTAAATTTTTATCTTTCCTTAATTCTCTTTTTTCTTTTCTATTCATTACTACATACCACCTTTACTATGTAAGTAAATTATATCAAAAAT
>JALEZJ010000090.1 GCA_022772985.1 Erysipelotrichaceae bacterium
TTTTTATCATCTGTATAGTAAATATTAACTGTGTATGTGTGTACTGAATTTTTGCCTTGGGCAAATGTGCCTGGACCCATTGTTATGTTTGTAGTTCCATTAAGTTCTTTTGCAGGTTTAATGTTTTCAATTACTGTGCCATTATCTGAGTAGTTATTGCTTACAATATTATATCTTAATGACCCGTTTTTAAAGGTGTTTTCGTTAATTACTAATGTTACGTAATAAGATATGTTTTCTTTACTATTATTTGTTCCAGTTAAGGTAAATGTTTTGCTTACTACTGGAGTATTTTTAGCTTTAGGGCTTGAAAATTCGATTGTATTTGAACCACTAAAGGCGATGTCAATATCACCATTTTGTAATTTCAGATTTTCTGGTTTAGCGTTACTACTATCGTTTACGCTTAAATATGAGTAGCTTCTACCAATTGCTATTACTACTAAGATTGCTACTAAAAGTACGTTAATAATTAGACGTTTATTTTTTTCCATAGTTATCACCTAATTATAATTATAGAGGAAATATTTGTTTTTGGCTAGTATTAGTTGATTATTTTTAGAATTTTTACGAATTTTATATTTTTTATTATTATGAAAAATTTAAATAGCAATAATAATGTTTATTATGCACTATAATAATTTTGAGAAAATAATATCAAATCTACTAAATCTTATATGTTTAGTAGTAATAAATAAAAGAAAAAATTATATTTATTTTTTTAATAACCAATCAATTATATTTTTATGAATTATTCCATTTTGTGAAAAATCAAATTTATCCATTGAAAGAACATATTTTGGATAATTATCTTCTATTTTATTATAAGCATTAAATTCTCTATTGATGACCGTTTCATCGCTTAGAATATAAGCGACCTGAACATATATTTTTTCTTCAAATCTTGTAGCAATAAAATCTATTTCGCCATTTTCTAACGTGCCAATGTTTACATTATATCCTCTAGCAACAAGTTCATTATAAACAATATTTTCTAGATAAGCACCAATTTGGTCTTTCTTACCTTCACTCAAAATATTTGTAAAACCTAAATCAGTTAAATAATACTTATATTTACCAGTAAGAATTCTTTTGCCTCTAACATCATATCTTTCTGCTTTTGAAATAAGGTTTGCACGGGTTATGTAATCTAGATAATTATATAATGTTTCTAATGAAACATTTCTAGAATCACTTTGCATATAATTTCTTAAACTTTCTGGAGAAAATATTTGCGATGGAGTGGTTAAAATATACATAACTATTCTATTTAATAAATCAATATCTTTAATATTAAATCTTTTTACAATATCTTTTATTATTATTGAATCATAAATATCATTTAGATATGTTTTCCTAGAAGCATCATTTGTTTGCATAAATCTTTGTGGCATTCCACCCCACTTGATATAATCACTAAATGTTTCTTCAATATCTCTTTTGTCTGTAATATTTAATAATTTACAAACTTCATTAAATGTAAATGGAGTAATTTTAAAGCTTACATATCTTCCTGCTATGTGAGTTGCTAAATCACTAGATAACAAATCACTATTAGAACCCGTTATAAAAATAGATGTATTCTTTGTTGCTCTTAATGAATTAACAACTTTTTCCCACTTATCAACATTTTGAATTTCATCAAAAAATATATAATACTTTTTATCATCGATTATTTTTTCTTTAATATAATTGTTTAATTTTTTAGGAGCAGTATATTCTTCATAATCGTAATCCTCAAAATTGATATAAATTATATGATTATCATCTATATTTTTTTCTTTTAACTCATCTATTATTTGTTTTAAAATAACTGATTTTCCAGAACGCCTAATACCAATTAATACTTTAATTAACTCTTGATCATAAAATGGTCTAATTAATTTTAAATATCTTTCACGAATAACCATAATCCATCTTCCTTTCTTATATATACATTATAATACTATATTTAATTTTTGGCAATTTATTACGATATAGAGTAATTTTTTTGTGTTTTTACTAATTTATTACGATTGTTCTTTTATACATTAAATGAATACTCGTTGTGGCAAAATAAAACAATTAACTATACAAAACTACATTTAATATGTATATTTACTAATAAATATAATTTGTCATAGCTTAATATTTTTATTTTATATCCATATAACTTTGATTAATAATTTTATTTTTTTCTTCCTTAGTATATTCTGCATCAATAAAATCCTGAAAAATTTGTGCAATCCAATATTGACATCCATCTAGTGGTTCCTCTCCATTTTCAATATAATCAATATAGTCAATACTTTCTATACTCTTTCCATCGTACGATGCAGTTATTGCAAAATAAAACTTTATAAGTTTATACCAATTTTCTAACAGTTCAATATCATTATTTATATACTTTGGAGAAATCTTTGTAAAACCATTTTTATGAATATAGTTGTTACATTTTTCATTAATTTTTTTATTTTGATCAATTCATTACTCCAATTTTCTAATGTTGGATTTTCTCTTATCAAATCTCTAATATCAAAATTCCATGAACTATTTTCTTTTTCTAACTTTAAATGTATTTCATTTTTAACTTTTTCGTTTACAATATATTTGATAATCTTTCCATGTTTATTGTCAATAATTTCTTCCTTAATTGCTCCTCTTAGTAGATATAAATATAGCTTGATATTCTCAATAATATCTCTAATCAAGAAATAACATAATAATATACTTTTTTTATTTAATAAATTTATCAAAAATTTAGAAAAATGACTTGACTTTTGATAGTTAGTCACTTCTCTCATAATAAAATTAAGTATTTTTCTATCTTTGAAATAACTACATAATTTTTTTATTGTTATTTTTTTCTTTCTCTAATGTTTTAAATTTTCCATGAAAATGATTCTTACTTTCTAAAAATTGAACCAAATGAGTACAAGATGTAATATCAATTTCTATAGAATCCCAAGTCCCATTTATTTTTGCTAATGCTAATGCTTGATAGTAACTAGTCATTAATTCACGTGTACACTCTTTTGACATATCAGAAAACTTTTCTAAATTAGATACCAAACACAATAGTTCATAAAGACTTATCATCTTTCTCTTGGAAATACCTTCTGCCTCTTGTTGAATAGAACAATAATGTTTACTTGCTAAATAGGAACTAGCATTTTCCCAAGATCTTCTTTCTTGTTCTCTACTTTCCTCAATTCGCCTATTTGCTTCTTTTACTGCTTCTCGATAAGATTCATTTTGATTTATTTCTTTTTTTGTAATTCCTTTAATCCCCTTATAACAAGCATCTCTTAATTTTAATTTCATCCGTTCGAACTCTCCTTTTAATAAATGATAGATTAAATATTAATTATTTTTTACAAATGAATCAAAATAACTTTCTAAGTATGATGTTTTTTTAAACTCTTAGTCAAGTATTTACAACTTTCAGTCACCAACTTGGAATTCATTAATTCTTCATATTCAAAGAAATGATAGCCAACGCATTTGTCTGGTTCCATAATTTTTATTTCACCTTCTATATAAAGACCAAAGAAGATGACAAAAACCCAATTTACATCATTTTTATTACAATGATAAATTCCAATAGAATCACTAAGTTGAATGATGGCATCTTCTCCCATTTCTTCTCTCATTTCCCGAATCATTGCTTTTTTATAATCCAAATCATTTTTTTCAAACTTACCACCAACATCTTCATATAAGCCATTTTCATCTCGTGATTTTAATCCTCGTTGTTGAAGTAAAATTTTCCCATCTTGATCCTCTATATGAACAATTACTCCTATCTTACGATTAGGATAGGCAAACCTTTCTTGTATTTCTTTTTCTAAATTTTTTTCTATCTTGTAATAATCCATTTCTTTACCTCTTTCTTCTATAAGAAAACATCTAAATCATCAAAACAGTCAGAATTATACTCCTCTATTTCTTCCATCCATATATCCATATTATCTTTAATTGTGCTTTGTAATTCATCATAATGTTCTTGATCAATATGTCCAAGTTCTAACATACATTGATAAAACTTCTTAATACTAGCAGCTGTTGTTTTTAAATTTCCAGCTGTAGACCACATACATTTTCTAATATACCAATCTCCTAAAAATTCATCTATCCTATAACACCCTTCTTCCATAGACGATGCATCATAATAATTTAGAAAATCTTCTATATATAGTTCTGTATTACTTACATGATTCTTAATTGTCTTTGGAGTTAAATTCTTCTTTTTTAACCATTCTTCAAATTCCATTATATATTTCTTATTTTCTTTTTGATTATTTTTCATTTTTTCTTCATATTCTTTATAATTATCCATAACTACTCACTTTTTACTTTAAAATTTTGTCCTTTATATCATGATACTATACCTTTATTCAATATTAAGAAAAATTAATTATATATTTACAATTTTTATCTAAAGCAAAAATACTGATTCAGTATTTTCTACAATAAATAAGTCTTAACTAGTAATAAAATTTTGATTATTATCAAAAAATATATTATATCAACTTTTTTTCATATATATATCCCGTTTCTTCCAAACTATTGCCACACTTATTATTTTCTTGATTTGATATTATTTTTTCATAAATTTTTTTACATTCTATTTGCTCGTAAAATTGAAAATTACAGGATTCATCTGTTAAAATTTGAAGATTTTTTATATTGTCTTTTTTTGCTAAATCGAATATTTTGTTAATCAGCTTTGTTCCTAATCCCATACCTCTATATTTTTTATCTATAATTAATATACTAATTTCTCCATCAAAATAATGTTCTAACTCTTTTGGTGTATAATCATAATTACGATAATATTGATAAATAGCCTTTTTATTTTTTATATATGGACTATGTATTAAAATCAGCTTAATAATTCTACAACTCTTTTTTCTTATTCTATGCTTCTTTGAATTCCAATTAGCATATCCACAAATTCCAATTACTTCTTTATCTCTTTTCTCTAATATTATTTTTTCACATTCTTCCATAATTTCCAAAAAATAAATCCAAGCACAAATTTTTCCTTTCGCTTGCGAATTTTTTTTACCTAAATCCCATTCTTTATCTAATAAATTGATCACTTGTTTCATTTCACTTAAATTCATATTCATTCTCCTCGTAAATTATAAATTGCAACCAATGTCTTTACTTCATCATCATTGCTAGTATCTAAAAATACTTCTTTTTTAAATGATAAATTTTCGTGTTTTAAACAAACTTCTAAGAAAAGAAGAAAAATACCAATATCAATCCGATTTGAGTAGGTTACTCTCTCTAGAGGCATCATCCCCCTTTTTCCTGGTTCCTTATATCGATATACTTTTAATTTATTAGGTATACTCTCTACTATCCAAGGCTGTGTGTTACAACTACTAGGAGCAAACCGAACAATATTAGCAATCCCTAAATAATATTCTCCACGCCATATTTCAGCCAAACTTTTTCGGTTACTTTTAAACATATCTTTTCGAAAAAACGATTCTTCTACCTTTTTGATAGCAATCATCATAACAAAATCTAAATTGTGATAGTTCATAAAATTCGTTTTACCAAATCCATACCAAAGAGTACCAATATTCAAAGAAGTAAGATATAAATCTAATTGTTCTCCAATATAACCAATATTTTGTAAATAAATTCCTTTTTTCTCACTATATAGCAAGATACAATATTCTTCTCCTCTTGTACAAGTAGTCTCCTCAGGTAAAACAATTTTGATATCTACTTTTATCTCTGGATCAAGTCTTTTAAATATCTTAAACTGATTCTTAATATCTTCTAAAAGAGAAAGAGATATCTTCTCATCACCAGTATTTCTAAATAAATGAAAGGATTTTCTTTTAAAGATTATTTGATAAAATAATTCATTCACAAAAAAAACACTTCCTTATCTAAATAATGTCCCATTTTGGATCCGATACCAGACTAAAAACAATAACAGAAAGAAACAAACAAATACAATACTGACAAGTAAACTATAAAATGAACAAGAATTTTCTGATGATATTTTTTCTTGATAATTTTTCTCTTTTTTTATGCTATCTACTCTTTTTCCTATCAATTTTAATAAAACAAAGTTTGCAACAACAACATAGAATATTCTACTTCCTAAATAATAAATTACAAGAGGCTCTATTCCAAAACCAAATGTAAAAAAGAAATTAAAAATAAAATAAGCACCTATAAATTCTAAGAAAAATAAAAGAAAACCAATTCCATAAAATTTAAAATAAGAAAAGTATAAGGGACCTAATAAAAAGATTAGAAATAGATTTTGATTATAAACTACTTTTCTATAACTATTTTTCATATAAAGTTCTACATCATTTTTGTTTGTATACTTTTCCATACCCGTACTAAATACATTTTTCGTATACCCACATTTTACACAATAACTATGATTAGTCAAATGAAAACCACACTTAGGACAAACTATTTCTTTCACAAGATACACATCCTCTACTCACTAAACCTACATAAAAAATTTTTTTAAATTTCATAAAAACTTACGTTACCTAGAATGATAGTTATTTTTTTTGGAAATTTGATTCGACTGTTCCATTTCATCTAATAATCTAGTAACTTCTTTTATACAATCATTACGTTGCTTTTCCGTTTGTAAAGAACCACGATTAAGAATAATAGGAATCTTTTTTCCAAATCTCCCATTTGCTAAATCCAAAGTCTTTATATTAATACTTCCCGCTCGAATGGCATCTGGAATAATTTTTCCACCATATTTTGAGTTTTCTCTTAACAATTGATCCCTTATTCTTCTATAAAAAGATATTTCTGGAATCATATGATCACCTGAAGAAATTACTTGATTAGCTACCAACTGACAATTAAGTAACTTGGTGTCACTTTTTCCAAATGAATGAATTCTTTTTGGATCATGTGAAACTCTCCCATCTCCCGTAGCACCAGAATATGTTTTTAAACTTACAATTTCGTTTCCTTTAAAATTCCAATAAACATACCCAAGTTTACTATCATAATTTTTTCCTATTACTGGATATGCTGATATAGTTGAAATCCCCTCTTTATTATCAGTAGTTAAAAATTCATTATTAAATTTTTTATATTTAAAATCTGATACTGAATTACCACCACCCATTAATTCATGAACAGCATAGTTTACATCCATATCTCCTAAATCATATATCTCTATCCCATTCACATTAATCTTTTGTACCCTATCTTTACCTTCTAGAAATTTTTTATCAATATAATTCTTATCTGTAACTATATCTTTTTGAAATTCTTCCATAGTATAACGCTTTATATTGGATTGAAACAAATATCTTTGCCAAAATAAATCAGTTAAATTACCACCATTCTTATAATACTCAATAAAGTCAGTATTCATTAAATTCTTAACATAAGGATGATTTTGAAAAAATTCATATCCTTTTAATGCATCTTCAGAACCATTTTGTTTAATAAAAGAATGAAAATCATAAAGTTCTTTTTCACCAACATTAACATCTACCTGACCATCATAACTATTTTTTAAAGTAATTTCATTGTTTTGTATTGCTGTAAATAACTTTTCTTCCAAATTAGATAAATCATGAATCCCATTTATATTAGCAATATTTTTAGGCCACATACATATTTTATCTAAATTACGAAGTGCTTCCTGATCCATATTATTATTATTTTGATAAGCATCTATTAATAAATTCTTATATTCATTAAATCTTGTAAAACAAAAAAGCATAGTATCAGGATTTTTTCCTAACAAAGTACCCATTCTATGGTAAAACATTTTAAACGCATGTAAATCTTCATGATTATTACATATTTCAATAAATTCGTGTATATAACCTCCAAAATTATAACTTAATAAATCATCAACAAAAGAAAGATCAAAGTTATTCAAAACATTAGGTGAAAAAATTTCTATATTATCAATATCTCCATAATTTAATCCTGGTCTATTCTTTAATATGGATAGAGCTTTTTCTCCATAAGTATTTCCTATTAAATCATAAAATTCATTATATAAATATGCATATTCTTCTTCAGTTTTATCTTTTTTTTCATACAATTCAATAAAAGATATTACTCTTTTAGCATCATTTTTTTCTATAATAGAATTTTTATAATCAATAAAAGAAAATAAAATATTAGAACCTCCAATAAAAGACTTTTTATCTATAGAATCAAATAATTCTTTATATTCATTAAATTTATTTTCACCATATAATTCAATAAATTTATTTTGATAAAATTTTGGACTTATATAAATAGATTGGGTAACAAACTTGTGAGGATAGTTCTCAATCATTGTATGCTCAAGATATTCTTCACTTAGAAATAAATTTCTTCTTTCATATAAATCATTTTGAATATCATCTGAAAATTTATAAGCATCCGCCAAAAAAGTATTTCTATGACTAAAATAAAATTGATCAATTTCATCTTTATCTTTCGTTTTAATATAATTTTCTAATAAATTCAAGTTATTTTTATTGTCATAATTAAATTTTCCTAGTTGATAAAACTCTTCTAAGGATAAATTATTCGTTTTAGCATACAAATAAATAACATCTAATGAACATTTTTCCAACAATTCTTTTTGAAATTCCTTACTGCAATAAAATATCAATTGATTATTTTCTTCTATCATTTTTTCTTGTTCACTTTTTTTTAACAATTCTATTAAACTGACATCTTTTAAACAAAGCATTTTTTTATCTTCAAATCCAAATTTATTTATAAAGTGATTATCTTCATTCACTAATCTTTCTTTCACTTTATCATTTAATAGTTCTAATATATTCGAGCCTATTTTTCCATCTTTGGCAATACTATATTGCATATTAAAACTTAGATATTGTATATTGTTATTGTACTTTTCAAAAAATAATTTTTGAATAAATTCATTACATTTATTTATATTTTCCTGTAAAAAATCAGCATAAAACAATTCAAAATCTTCTACTAATTTAACACAATTAAGCGAAGCTAATTTAATATCTAAATCTGCTTTTAATTGGAAATCCTTTATATTTTTATAAATATTTATATCTTTCGTTTTATTCAATTTATTTAGTATACTTTTCTTTTGATACTTTTGGAAGAAATTTAATTCAGTACTTCTTTTCATTTTAGTTCATCACCTACTATCTAATTAAATAATACATGATACATAAAGTTTTTTCAATAGGAAAAAGTAATAAAATCGTTCAAACTGTTAACAAATTATGTAAAATCCAACTCACACTTAAAAATTCTGATTTTCACTTTTTTAATCAGCTAAAAATAAATGTAAAAAACAAATCTTTTTTTAAGATCTGTTTAACTTTTTATGAATTTATCTTTCATCTTTTGAACGAAATGGATGTTTGATAGAATCTTTTACGAAAGAAGCAATCAAATTCATAGAAGTATTATAAATTTCTTGAGCTTCTTTCTCTTCTAGCTTTAATCTATCTTTTAATTCAGCAATCATTTTTTCTTTATTTTTTCTACCAATTATAAAATGACTTTCTAGAATATCATTTACTATGATACATTCTTCTTCAGATAAATCTGTTTTACTTTTTAAAATACTTAAAAATTCTTTCTTATTCATCACCATACATCCTTCCTTTAGAGTCTAATTGAATTTGATAACCATATTCAAAAATATAAGCCATACTAAATAAAAATAAGATATAAATAAGATCAAAAGTTTCAAAACTAATATCTAAATCTTCACCAATCATAAATTGCATCAACATTCCACTAATATTAGGTAGAATAATCATCACAATCATGAAGATGGCCATCTTTTTAATATGATCAACATTTTCCATCGTAAATGGTGTCTCTCCTTCATGAATATTAATAAATAGATGTTCTAAATGTTTTAAAGTTAAATATAATAATACGAATGTTACTACTAAAAAGGTAAATGCTACCTCTAAAAGCCAAACTACACTTGCCATAGAGTGAGTTTCTAACCAATCAATCACTTTATTTATCTCAAACCTTTCTTCCGTATCTATAATAGCAACATTTTTATGATTATAAGTTACTGTAATTTTTTCTTATTCTCTTTCATATTCTATTTTTTTATGAAATACCTCTATAGTATTATTTTCCTTTACTTCTATATTACTAGCAATCATAGGAGTAAGAAACATCATTAAAATAATTGCTATCATACCAAGTATCATGATAACCTTACCAATTCTAGCTAAGATATAAATTGCTTTACTCAAAGCTTTCATTTGTTTTTGTTTTTCTTTTTTAAATTTTACAAGCGTTCCCTTCACTTCTTCACCTAATGAATCAATATCAGAAAAATCTTCATGTACTAATTCATTTATTTTACAATGAAAAATATCACAAAGTTTAAAAATATTATCTACCTCAGGATAGGCTTCTCCACATTCCCATTTGGATACACTTTGCCTAGATACTCCAACTAACTCTCCTAACTTTTCTTGAGAGATTTTTTTCTTCTTTCTTAAATTTCTTAAATTATCACCAAAATTCATTAGGTTTCCTCCTTTCGTAATTCCATTCTATGTTTTTTTTAATGAATTTACTATCAACTTTGAGTTGCATTTTAAATAAAATACTTAAATTTCTTTTCATATCTATCTGTTCTAATACTCAATTGAAACCTACTTAAATTTTTACTAGCTCGCTTTCCTGTTTTATTAGCTAGTAGATTAGTAAGTATTATAAACAAAATAAAAAAGAAAATTAATGTCCCAATGTTAATAAGAAGAGGTTTCTTACTTTCTAACGTAAAGGGTTCTACCCCAGTTAATAATTCATTCGTTTTAATATACCAATAAGATGGTAATACTCTAGCTATCGTAAGAACACTTTTAGGTAAAAATTCATTAGTACAAAAGCTTTACATAAAAAACTGCTACCTAAAGCAATAACATTGACCATTCCCTTAATCGCATTTTTATTATATAAAAAAATTAAAGTCGTTTTGTGTTATTTAATTGATATTCTAATTTTTCTTGTAAAGAAATTTGTTCTAAATTATCTTCTCTTCTAAGTACATCATTTATTTTTTCAAGTTCTAAAAAGCCTACTCTAGAAGAAAGTTCTTCGATAGAAATTTTTCTAAAATCTCCATATTTTTGAATAATTAAAGAACTCATCAAATAACATAATTCCATCTTATCTACTTCTGAAATCTTCCAATTCAAAATTTCTACTACTCTCTGTAAACAAGCAGAATATTGAACAAAACGAACTTGTCTTTCTAATTCTTGAAATCTTCCTCGTTCTCTAACTTCTAATTCAATTTTATCCGCAACGGCAAAAATATCTAATAAATGTGGATTAACATCATAACCAGCTACCGAAACTCCGTCTTCAGTCCTACGACGATAAAAATAATCTGCATGAGAAAAAGACAAAATTTGATTGGCGCAAAACATCTTCGCAAAACTAAAGGCTACATCTTCCCACATTCTTCCCTCTAAAAACAAATGCGTTCTAATGGTATCTTTTCGAAATAATTTATTACAAGCAGAAGGAGACTCTTCCAAAATTTCATCTGGTGTTTTCAAAACGTCCATAATTCTTCCCTTTCTCCTTTTTAAGCCATCAAAATTAGTCTCTAAATAATAATCATCTCGAACAAAAATTAATCCAGTGGTGATAACTTCAGGATATTGATTACGGCATGCTTCTTCATACATTGTTTGGTACATATTAGTATTTACATAATCATCACTATCTACAAATCCAATATATTCTCCCTGGGATACTTGGATGCCTTTATTTCTAGTAGCACTTTGTCCAAGATTTTTCTCATTTTGAAGTACTTTTATTTTCGTTGGGTATTTTTTCTCATATTCTCTTAAAATCTCTAAACTTTGATCTTTAGAACAATCATCGATAGCAATAATTTCTATTTCTGATAACGTTTGATTTACTAGAGATTCTAAACAAGTTCTTAAGTACTTTTCTGAATTATATACTGGTACAATGACACTAACTTTCAAAATAATCACCTTCCATTTATTACTAACAAATCATACTATCATTTTAATTTTTAAGAAATTAATTCTTTTCGATTGTAATGACTAATCGTGAGACTTAACAATAAACAGGTTAGCCCGAAACTAATTATTACCATTATTGGATTAACTGAACTTTTCTCTATCACATTTCGAATATCAGATAGTGTAAAGATAGATAAGTATTTTAACCAAGAAACAGAATCCGCAATCGTTGATAACATTTGTAACATATAGCTAAGAAACACAATTCCTAGACTTACTCCCAACATTTTTTTCGTCTTGTGTGTAAATGTAGATAAATACATACAAAGAGAAAAAATGACTATGGAAGAAAAAATTGGCGTAATACTTAAGAATAGATATTGCTTTTGATCAAAGTCTCCGCTCAAAGCTAGACCGATTCCATTAAAAATTCCAAGTAGTAAAACCATAGAAATCACAAAACTAATTCCAACCAAAGCCTTGTTTAAAACAATTTCTTTTCTTTTAATCGGTATACTATTTAAATATTCAATTGTCCTATCATTTTCTTCTTTTAATAAAATGTTAGAACCCAATATTCCGGCATAGCAGCCAATAATTAATAAGACAAACACAAATCCTTCAGATTTTAACCAACCATAAGCACTAGTAATAGAAGATAGATCCATATTAAAAGCTTTTAATATCTCTTCGGGAAACATCTCCAGCATTTTATCCATCTCTTTGATATTATCACTTTGAATAATCGATGGATAAACTAAAAATACAACTAAAAAAATTCCAATTAAAATAGTAAGCCAAATTATAAAACTTTTGATATTTACTTTGATTTCTCTTTTGATCATTTAAAAAACCTCCTATTTATAATCATGAAAGAATAAATCCTCTAAAGTTGCTTCTTCAATTAATAATTTCTCTAACTTATAATCTCCTAATAACTTGATTAATTGATCCGGTGGTAAAGTATTTTTTATTTTAACAAAATTTCCTTCTCTCATTATTACTTCTTCTTTTAATTTTGTGATAATCTTTTCAATCTCACTAGATTCAATTGTTACAAAATTGAAATTTTTTTGATGTAATTCTTTTATGGTTACTACTTTTAAGAGATGTCCTTCTTTAATCATTCCTACTCGATCGCAGATTTTCGAAACTTCACTTAATATATGAGTAGAATAAAGAATGGTAGTTCCTTTTTGTTTTTCTTCTTTTAATATGTCAAAAAAAGTTTCTTGCATCAAAGGATCTAGGCCACTGGTTGGCTCATCTAGGATTAGTAATTTAGGATCATGCATTAAAGCTAAGACAATCCCTACTTTCTTTAAATTCCCTAAAGACAAGTCTTCGATCTTTTTAGTTTCGTCTATTTTCAACCGTTTCACTAACTTTCGTCTTCGGTTATGAATTTCTTTTTGATAAAAAGACTCATGATAGTCTAACATTTCTTTCACCGTAAAATCATCATATAGATGAATCTCACTAGGTAAGTAGCCAATTCTTTCTTTCATCTTCCTATCATCTTTTTTAAATTCTTGTCCCTCAATTAGAATCGTTCCTTCATTTTTATTGACAAGATTCATAATGGAACGAATCGTAGTAGACTTTCCCGCTCCATTCGGACCAATAAAACCAAATACTTCTCCTTCTTCTAAGGACAAAGATAAGCTTTCGACTCCTAAAATATTACCATAATATTTGGTTAAGTTTTTAATTTCTAGTATTTGCATTATGAGATTCCTCCTATTGATTATAGTATAAAATTGTTTTTATTTATTATATCATATAGTAAGAATTTTAGCTTAAAATTATTGCTTTTTAAATAATAATCTTAAAAATTTATTTATACAATAAAAAAAGAAAACATACTAATTACAAAGTTAGTATTGTTAATTAGTATGTTGTTTTTAATTATAATCCCGTTTTCGTACCACATTGGCTACAGAATTTTCCAGTTACTTTGGCTCCACAGTTAGAACAAAACTTAGGCGATGCTGAGTCAGAAGGTGTTGAAGTTGTCTCTGGAGTTTGAGGATTGGTATTTTGATTGACGGATCCAAGTAAACTTGCTCCCGCATTACCTGCCATATTCATTCCCATAAACCCAGCCACAGCACCATTATCATTTGAAGCAGCATTCTTCATAGCTTCGGCAGTTGCTTGTGCCATTAAACCAGATTGTAAGTTTTTATCAGAAAAAATTGTAGCATCATCGATATTATTTACTCTCTTCATCGACTCATCCGTTAAATTAATATCCGCTAAAGCAACATCAGTGATTTCTAGACCATATTGTTTTCTCCAAGATTCATCTAAAATAGTATTCATCTCAGAAGAAATATCAGATCCATACATACCAATATCTCCAAAAGATACTTTCTGTTTTCTCATTACAGTAGTTAAAGCTTGAGTTAATTTTTCAATAAACTTACTTTTTAATTGACTTCCTACTACTTCTTCATAAGTAACCGTATCTTTTGCATTAGCACCAATAACATTTTGAACTAATAAAACTGGATCTTTTACTTGAAAAGCATATTCCCCAAAGAAAGTTACCTCTAACATTCCATATTTTTCATCCGTAATTTTCTTTGGCTGTGGAGAGCCAAATTTATTTCCTGTAATAGCTAATAAATTAACATAATAAACTCTTTGATCACGAGCAGGTTGGCCCCCATAAGTAAAACGCTTTCCAATTGTTTTTATCGTTTCTCCAATTCCTTGAAAGAATCCACCAGTAAAAATACTAGGTTCACTACCTGTATCCCAAGTATAAGTTCCTGGTTCTGAAGAAAATTCCTTTACTTCGCCATTATCGATAATCATCATCGCCATTCCTTGAGGAACAACAATTGCACTTCCATCAGAAATAATTCCTTCACTTGGATTTTTATTTCCTTTTCCATGTTGCACTATTCCTCGTTGAACCAAAACATTTCTGGAAATTTCTGGACAAGTTACAAATTCCTTAAATTGATCTCCTAAACTAGAAGATGTTGCACTAGTCATTGCTTTTATTAATCCCATTTTTCTACCTCTTTCTATCTAACAAAAGAAATCTTATTTCTCTTATCTAAATAGATTATATCATTATTCTTTTTTAAAGTAAATTTATTTATCAAAAATACTTATGAAGTTAATAAGCTATTTTATAAGGTGCATTCTTAGTACCATTCCCCTCCGTTATTTCTATATCAGCTCATAAATTAATAACAGGACGAATACCAAAACTAAATGATAAAAAGTTGCATTAAATATCCCAGACACACGTAAACATAGACATTTCTTTCCCAAAAAAACACCTCTAATATCCATCTATTTCAAGAATAGATAAAAAAACTATTCTCGAATAAAAAAACCACTCAATATCACTCCAACAATTCCAATATACATAACAATATAAATATTAATATGAAATAAACAAACAATCCCCATCATAATACTCTTACTAATAAAAAAAATAAGTTCTTCTACTATCAAATATTCCTGAATCGAATTATTTCCTAAAGAATAGAGATTCCCTAAACTAACATTCTCATATACTTTAATAAAAATTCCTTCTAAAAAAGCAAGCCCTAATAAAATTATCCCACTCTTAATATTTAATTTCAAAAGAAAAACACCCCCAAGTAAAAAACAAATATACTTAAAATACTTCTTTCTAATCCTCTTAGCTAAAAAATAAACAACAATTAAAGAAGCCAAATTAGCAATTACATTAAAAATACTAACATAATAAATAGATTGATCCACATACAAATAAAGAAACAAAGGTTGTACTTCCAAAAAGATTACTTTAAATTGTTCTAAAATACTAAAAATAACTTTATCTTTTTCTATTTTTACACTAGTCAACGATCCTATAGAATGATGAAAATCATAATGATTTAATTTTAAAACTGGTATCAAAGCCAAAAAAGATAAAATAAAAATAATAAAACTAGTAACAATGAAAGATAATTTATCAATTAAATAAATTCCTACCAAAGAAGAAACAATCACTGCCAAATAAGTAATAAAAACAATTCCCCTAGTAGATTGTTCTCGATCTTCCAATAACTCTAACGCTAACAAATGCCGAATTGCGTGATATGAGTAATTACTACATGCCAAAAGAACAGCTAATAAAACCAAAGAAAAAATTGTCATATTCATAAAAGACAAATAAAAAAAACTAATTCCAAATAAAATAGAAGAAACAATTAAAACAATTCTATAAGAAATTTTTAAACTAATATAATTTACTAAAATACCAACAACATACATAATAAATAAAAAGAAAAAAATATTCGCAACAGAAAATCCTTTTTGATATAACAGTACCAAAGAAAAAACTTCCACTAATCCTCTTGTAAACGTTGATAAAAATAAAAAGATATGATAAATTTTACTCTTGCTCATTCTAGTTCACCATTATTAATATGGCACAAAAATAAAAATTATAAACTCTTTTCAATTTATCATTCTTTTTATAATTCATTTTAACCTTTTGTAAAATACTTACAAAATTTCTTTATATACTAAAAACAATTTAAACATAAAGTGAAATAATTAATTTTAAAACATTAGGAAATAAATAAACTTCCATTATAGAAGAAATAAAACTAATAATAATACAAAACATCAAAATAACTATATATTTTTTTAACATCAATCGATTATTACTATTTTTTTTACTTCCAATAATATAAAGCAAATTCTTAGAAAACATAATACTATAAATAGATAACATAATCACAACTAAAACATGAAACACCTGACTAAAAAACGTATATAAAACAGATGCTAAAACTCCCTTATACCCATAAGTCAAAATAATAGAAGAAATAGAAAATCCTACTAAAAAGCCCTTGATATAAGTTAAAAATATATTTACAATAACACCTATCATACTAAGTCCAAGTACCCATATTAAACCAACAAAAATATAATTAATAATCAAACTATTACGAAAAGCTAGTCCATTATCAATAGATCCATTTGCAATATTTTTAAAAAAATTCTGTATTTGATCAATAACACTGTTTTTATCTACTTCATTAGACATCATCAAAAAAATAGAACCAGATAAAATCCCTAATATTAAAATAGTTGTCACAAAAAAATTAATCTTCTTATTTGGAAAAATAAGTTCTCTTAATTTTATATTTTTCTTCATCTCTTTCTTCGTATCTTTCTTCATTCCTATCACCACTTAAATATATTATAAAAATCTTGTTTTTATACCTATTTTTTTGTATAATAAAAAAGAGGTGTATATAAATATGAGTAAGAGATATAAAAAAGAACAAAATAAAAAAGAAGAAATAAAAGAAGAACAAAAAGGACTTAGTAAAAAAGAACAATATGACTTAGAAAAGCAAAAAAAAGAAGCTATAAAAGAAAAACAAGAAAAGAAAAAATCAAATAAAAAGAAAAAAACTTCTAAAAAAACTTACCAAACCAATTTAGCTGGTAGAATCTTTGCCGGAATTATGCTAATTTTAATGATTGGTTCTGTAATCGCTACAATTGCTACCTACATTCACTAAAAAAGAAATTGAACTACATAGAACAATTTCTTTTTTAAATAATTAAATATAAAAATACCAAAGAAATAACTGCTATCAATACCCCTAACAAGACATAAGAAACAAATCCAGGTTCACGTGCTTCCACCGCAGTATTAACTTTCTTTTCTTCAGGCATCTCAGTTGGCACATCAACTACTTCGTCAATAACAGCAGAAGAAACAACAGGTGAAACTGTCTCTAATGAATCAGAAACCAAATTCACCTTTTGAGGAACTTCAGTTTTAAAAAACAAATCCAACAGTTGAACTCTTCCCTGATATTTAGAAAGAAATTTCTGCTGAAATCCTCCTAAATCAGCATTTTGATTCAAAAAAATTTGACTATCTACTTCAATATGATTATATGTTAATATCCTATAAGCAGTATTAATTAAAAATGATAAAACATTATCCAAATATTGATAACTCTGTGTTTGAACATAATTTGCTTGCTCTAAAATCTGACTATTAATAACAGGAATAACCACTGCTTTATCTACCTGTTTTGGTATTCTTTTAACAAAATTATCATCCACACCTTTAAAAATTCCTAACACAATATGCACTTTTTTACAATTTGGTATCACTAAATAAAAATCTAAATTAGACTCTCGAATCAAATAAATACACTGTTCTTGACTTTTTTCAATTACTTTTTGTTCCACACTTACCACCTACTACTATTATCTACTATTCTTAAATTTATTATAACAAAAAAAAGATAACTTGTCATTATCTTTTTCATTATCTTTTTACTTTTTTTCGACCTTTTCCATATTTTCTTTCAATAAATCTCGAATTTCTTCTAATAATTGAATATCTTTTGGAACAACTACCTCTACTTTCTCTTCAGACTCTATCTCTTTCTTCATGAAAAGCTTATTCATAAATTTCACAATCAAGAACACAATAAATGCCATAATGATAAAATTAATAACATCTGTTAAAAAAGCTCCATATCTTAAAGTCAATGTCCCAATTTTTAACGTATAATCACTAAAATCAACTTCCGTAAAACAACCTAAGATAGGCGAAATAATATTATCTGTTAAAGAAGTAACCAAACTTTGAAAAGCAGCTCCTATAATAACCCCAACGGCCAAATCTAATACATTTCCTCTAGCAATAAAACTACGAAATTCATCAATCATCTTCATCTTCTTTACTTTATTCATCTCCAAAGTAGCCTTATCACTTACTTTTTTTACTTTTTCCTGAAAGTTCTGTTTAATTTAATTACTGATAATTAAAAATCTGTGATATAATTGATATAGCCAAATAAAAAATAAAGGAAAGGAGATACTCTTAATCAGTTAGTCTTCCTATATTTTTTATTTGGCGATAATTTATATACTGATTAAGACTAACTGATTAAGGGTATTTTTAATATTTATGAATGTAAATGAAATAATTAAAGATTTAGATGCTGTTCAATTAATAGAATTAAAAAATTATATAACAAACGAATTATTAGATATATGTGAAACAAAGGATTCAAATTCTAAAATTATAGAAAATAATACACACAATAAAATTTGTTTATGTGGTTGTACTATGTCTAAAAACGGACATACTCCTACTGGTGTTCAAAAATATGTGTGTTCTCATTGTAAGCATACTTGTTGTGCAACTACAAATACAGTAGTTTATCACAGTAAATTATCTTTTGATATATGGAAAAATGTTATCGATAATTTAATTGACGGATTTAGTATAAGAAGGATTGCTGAGGAAAATAATATTTCAATTTTAACATCATTTAATTTAAGACACAAAGTATTGAGGGCTATAAAAAAATATATTGATAATATTAAATTATCTAAATCTATACAATCTGATGAAAAATATTTTTCTATAAATCTTAAAGGTACAAAGCCAGAAAATATGCCTCGTTATTCAAAAAAGCGTACATCAACCAATTCTCCATATAAGGGTATAAGTCATCATAAAATTTGTGTTGTTACTGCGATTGATGAAGTTGATAACATTGTAATGAATATTGGTGGATTAGGAAGAGGCACTACAAAAATGCTAGAGGAACAACTTGGCGATAAGGTAGAAAATGTTGACTTAATAACTGCTGATAGTGCAAGTGCTTATCAAGAATTCTGTAAAAAACACAATATAAAATTAATAGCAATTCCATCAGGATTTCATAATGATGGTATTAACAATTTAGCTGAAATAAATGGATTACATTCCCAATTAGAAGTTTGGTTAACAAAATTTAGAGGAGTATCTACAAGACATTTGCCTGACTACTTAAATTGGTTTAATTATATTTTTACCATAAAAAAGAGATTAGATTTAAAAAATATAAAAACAAATTCATATAAAAATATTGTAGTTAATGAAAATTATATAGAAATAAAAAGCATATGCAACATTCCAATGCCAATTGACTTAAATGTTGCATATGCAGAATATCTCCATCAGTAATTAAATTAAACAGAACTTT
>JALEZJ010000096.1 GCA_022772985.1 Erysipelotrichaceae bacterium
TTATAAATAAACTTAAAGATAATATAAATTTACTATATTTTTTATCATAAATCAATCTTTTTCAAGTTGAAAAAAGCTTAAATTCAAAGAATTTATGCTTTTCTCAACTTCACGTGCGTTTAGTTTTTAATTCAACGTAAAAGAATATATATTCTTCCTTAATCCATAAAATGAATAAATTATCTTTCAGAAAATTTCAAAATTCAGAAAATAAATGGAACCACTATCTTTATTTACCTAAATATTTTCTATACTTTTCCTTACTCCAAAATAAAAATCACCTAAAAGAAACAATTCATGCTACTACTTAATTTGAATAATCGTACAACCAACATTCATTCCATATACATAATAATTTAAAACATTTTTATTCCTCTCTAACGTCTCATGAACAGTTCCCTTTACAATACCACTACCAATCCCATGAATAATCATAATTTTAGAATATCCCATCCCAACCGCCTCTGCAACAAAATCATTAGTAGCAACTCTAGCACTCTCTCTATCATAGCCATGCAAATCTATCGTTGGAATGTTTTTTATAAAAATATCTTCAAAATTTTTCATTTTTCTTCACAAAACAATTATAACACAACTATTGGTAACTTTACAACCACTTTTGTTCCCTTACCCAACTTAGAACTATAATCAATACTTCCCTGATGAGCCTTAATAATTTCATTGGATAAACTAACACCCAAACCACTACCCTTTATCTTCGTAGTAAAAAACATCTCTTTAACACGTCCCAAAGTATCTTCATCCATTCCACAACCATCATCAATAATTTCTATATAACATTTATCTTTTAAAATATGTGTAGTAATTTGAATAACCCCCTTACCTTCAATCGCCTCTAAACTATTTTTTACCATATTAATAAATACTTGTTTTAAACGATTATAATCTCCATCCACATATACTTCATCCCGAATTAACTTACATTCAAATTTAATATCTCTACTATGAATCAATAATTTCAATTCTTCTTCAATATCTTCTAACAATAAATTTAAATCAATAATTTCTTTATCTATCTTAATTTTACTAAATTCCATAAAATCACTCATAATATTTAAACTTCTATTAATCTCCTGTCGAATAATTGGAATATATCTCTCTACCTGTTCCTCATTATGAATATCTAACATATCTAAATACCCCTTACAAACAGCAATAGGATTTTTTGCTTCATGCGTAATTTT
Source organism: Erysipelotrichaceae bacterium (assembly GCA_022772985.1). GTDB lineage: Bacteria > Bacillota_I > Bacilli_A > RF39 > UBA660 > RUG11198. The sequence goes on from JALEZJ010000096.1 coordinate 1,206, forward strand.
AAATAAAGAATTTTTTATCTGCTTATCTTTCTCCAATTCAGAAACTGTTAAATGTAAAGAAGTAATTTGCTCCGCTAATTGAAATAAATAAAGTAATAAAAAAGGCAAGATATAAAATAATAACATAATCCCAAATATCTCAACTAAAGTAAATAAATTACTATAATGAAAAGCATAAAAATATTCAAAAGCCAAAAAGAATCCCTGTAACACCGCTATTAATAAAATAAAAGTATTATCCTTAATCTTTCTCTTTTTCCCAATCATATACAATACAAAATAACAACCAAATTTCAAAATTAGAAAAAATACAGAAAGATCAAAAATAAAATAAGCATATAAAATTACAATCAAAGACAAAAGAACTGATACATTTGGCTGTTTCTTTAAATAAGCCACTACAATTGGCAAATTACAAAATAATAACCCCAACGAATTATCTTGAACATGCCCATATTTAAAACATAAATACATTGAAGTAACTAAAGAAACATCTAATAACAAATGATTATATTTTTCACACTTCAATTCACGATAACAATTATAAATAAAATACACCAAAATAGGAAACATCATCAAAATAAGATTTAAAATTACATCTTCCATAATAATATTCATATAATTCCTCTTTTCTAAAATCAAGTATAACCCACTACAAAAGAACATTTTGTCGAACAATGTCGAAACATCTAAATTTTGTCGAAAAAAGAAAAAATAGAAATAATAAATTACTTCTATCTTCTATTACTACTTTAAATCATCCATATATTTTTTTAATTTTTTTGCATCTTTTCCAAAAATAATTTTTAATTGATCTTCAATTTCAACCACACCTTTTGCCCCCAACTTCATAATTCCTTCTTTATTAGCCTTTGAAACATCTTTTAACGTAACTTTAAATCTAGACATTTCAGCCTCTGTATCTATAATATTATCTTTTCCCCCAAGATACTCCACTAATTTATTAATTTCTAACTTAAAATCCTTTTTATTAGCCCTTATTACCGCTAAAAATAAAATAAGTAAAACTGCAAAAATAATAATGTAATGAATCGGTTGCATTTTTTCACCTCCCCATGATTATACTATATTTTTATCTATTTAACAAGTACCTATTTTAACGTATAAACGTATTGACAATTTCGTACCTGAATCACAAACCATATATTAGATGCATCCAATATCTTTTTATCTACACTTAAATACAAACCATCTTTATAATTACCAGGAGTCTTATCATCAAACGCAGAAGAAGAATATTCTTTATCTTCTACTTTATAGTACAACTTAGCATACCGTTCTAAAAAAGAATAATCTGTTAATCCATAAGGATAAGAAGAAGTAATTACTAAATGTAAAATAGTATTCTGCCTACTAGAAATAGATAACTGATTTGTATAAATTTGTCCACCCATCTCATATTGATAAGGATAAGAAAAACTATCTTGAACTTCCAATAATTGTACTTTAAAAGAACCACTTCCCAAACTAGATTGAGACAAATCAATCGTTTCTCCTAATGAATAATTTTTAGTATCTTTTACTTGATCCAACATAACAGGATCCAAATAAACAGTTTTAGCCTCTGCATAAACAATCTTCATCTTCTTAGAGATATCCTCATTTTGAATCAAATAAATAAATAAATAAGTCTCAGCACCATCAATCTTTTGATTCCGATAAGCACTTCCCAAATCAGCAAATCGTGAAACATACCTCTTATCAATAGAATAATTATGATGATTTACCTTCAAAATCAAATTACCAGTATTCAATTCTCGGCTACCAGATCGAGAACCAATATTCATTCGAACAACTACAAAAGATGTATCATCATCCATAATTTCTTGATTATCAAAACCACGATTAGTAATATAACTAGCTAACACCTGAAACGTAAATTCATCTGTAGAAAAAGACTCATTTTGCTGATATACCTTATGAATTACTTGAACATTAAAAAACCAAGAAAAGATTCCAACAGCCAAAATTACAATAACAATAATATTAATAAAAACTTTATTTTCAAAATAATAATATTTTAATTCTCTAACATTACGTCGAATCTTCCGAACAACAGAATCTGTTCCATTTAAAGTAAGTTCTACTTCTTCATCATCATGAATATCAATATCTAATTCTTCCAAATCTTGAACAAAATTAAACTTTTTAATATCAAATCCTAAACCTCGAACTAATACAACTGCAATCGCAAAATATTGAAATAAACTCAAAATACGAAGCAAATCCTGATACAACCTCAGCGACTTTGTATCTAATACAGAAATATAAATTGTCTCAAGCCCTTGATAAGAATATTGTATAACAAGTGCCACAACAAAAGAAAAAAGAATTAAAATAATATACAACATCCTAGGCTTTTTCTTATGCCTCATTAAAATATAAATAACAAGACAAATCCCAATCGCTAACAAAATAGCAATTATATAATAAGAAGTAATATAATTATTAGCATCCAATTTACTTGCAATACCAGCACCAAAATTAATATAATATCTTAAAATACGATTAACTTTAATAGCCAAATAAATATACAAACCAGTTAAAATTAAATGAATAAGCCTAAAATGTTTAATCAAAAAACCATAAGGTTTCTTAAATACCATATAAAATCACCTAACCATCTCTCTTTATACTATAATAATAGTATATAATAAAAAAAAAGAAATGAAAAGTTATTTCTCTCTAAAAATTAAGATTTGTTCTGGCCTCAAATAAATTTTATTATTTTCTTTCATCAATTCATCCAATGAAACATTCATTTTATTTAAAATACTATCCAATGTATCATCATTTTGAGTTAAATAAACTTTCAAACCCTTACTAGGTAACATAATAGTTTGATTAGGATAAATATAATCATCTTTATCCAAGCCATTTAACTGAAGTAATAAATGATAATCAATATTATTCTTCTTCGCTATCTCATACATATTATCACCTTTTTTTACCGTATAATACTGATAAGGCTGCTTACGCATAACCGGAACAACAATTCTATTACCAGGTAACAAAACATCATCCTGACCAAATCCCTTAATTTGAACAAGAACACCTACTGTAGTACCATATTCTTCTGCAATTTTATCCAAAGTATCTTGCTCCTTCACCGTATAAATTTCATACATTTTTACCACTTCCACTAATAAAATATGATAAAGTTAAAAACTTGTGTATAAAATAAACCATCTTATACTAAAAAATATCCCCATATTATCAAATCAAAAAAAATAATAGCTTTTTATAAAAAAAACTGTTAAAATAATAATAAGAAAATAAAAAGAAAGGAATCAAAAAAATGAAATTATTTGATAAATTAAAAGAAAAAAAATCTTCTAACGAAGAAAATCAAATTAATAATAACTTATATGGAGGCTTTATGGTTTCCAAAAACGTAATCGCAGGAAAACCAATAAAATACACCTATAGAGAAAAAAGTTCCATCCCTCAACTAAATGGATGGACAATTTATTCTTGTGATGATACCCAAGAATATGTAAACAACAGTAAAAATTTTGAAATTCTAAGTGCAACTTCAATCTATAAAATTGCCCCCGTAATGTTAGAAATCTTTAATGCTCCCTATGGAACCGATTTATGTTGGTTATATGAAAAAAACGTTCATATTGGTTTTTATGATTTAAAAAAGAACCAAGATACAACAATAGCAAAAATCTTAAATCCTAATCAAAAATAATGAAAGTACATTATAAAAACTAAAAAAACACACCAATTCCTATATTTTCACCCCGGGTGTAAAAAATTTTTAGGGGCAAATAGTAACTAATTAACAAAAAAATCAGTTACTATTTTTTCCATTTTATTCCAGTTATCACTTTCAAATATACATCTTAAAGCAATAATATAATTTGCTCCATCAACACTCCATCTC
>JALEZJ010000100.1 GCA_022772985.1 Erysipelotrichaceae bacterium
ATGTCAAATAAGATTTATGATATTTTGAAGTTTATTGCGCAGATTGTTTTACCGGCTTTGGGAACTTTATATTTTGCAATTGCTGGTATTTGGGGACTTCCTTATGGGGATAAAGTTGTTGGAACAATTACAGCAGTCGACACGTTTTTGGGGGCATTACTAAAATTATCTAGTATAAATTATTATAAAAAAGAAGATGGGGTCTTGAAAAAGAAAGGTGGTGAATTATGAAGTGTATTGATGTTTCTAGTCATCAGGGAACAATTGATTGGAAAAAGGTAAAGTCACAGATAGATGCTGTAATTTTGAGATGTGGGTATGGAGATGATATTGTAAGTCAAGATGACCAAGAGTTTTTTAATAATGTGAAGGGATGTATCGAAAATGAAATTCCTTTTGGTGTATATCTTTATTCTTATGCTAAGAACTTAATGAGAAGTGAAAGTATTCAAAGTGAAGTAGAACATTGTAAGAGACTTCTTGCTCAAATAGAGGTTTTACCATTTTGTGTTTATCTTGATATGGAGGATGATTCTACTAAGGATTTAGGAATAGAAAAATTATCTAGTTTTGCAAAATTTTTTTGTAAAAATATGACAGATGCTGGATATAAGGCTGGAATATATGCAAATGAGTATTGGTTTAATCATTATTTGGATGCTAAAAAGATAAGTGAGGAAGGATATTCTATTTGGTGTGCAAAATATAGTTTGGAAAGACCTAATATTGGAGTTCCTTATGATATTTGGCAATATTCTAGTACTGGATTATTAGATGGAATTCAAGGTGTTGTTGATATGAATGAGATGGTTAGAGATATTACTAATGTTAGAGACGAGGAGCAGAAACCAACGGATAATCAAGTAAATGTTTTTTATAGGGTAAAAGTACAAAAGTATGGATGGTTGCCTGAGGTCAAAAATTTTGAGGATTATGCTGGTTGGAGAAATCAACCGATTACTGGAATTGCTATTAAAGTAGATAAAGGTAGTATAAAATATCGAGTTCATTTGAAAGGAAAGGGATGGCTTTCTTATGTGACTGGATATGATGTTCAAGAGATTAAAAATGGATTTGCAGGAAATGGACAGGATGTCATTGATGCGATAGAAGTATACTATTATACACCGAATGAGATAAGGCCTTTTAAGAAGGCTAAATATCGTATTAATGGTTATAGTTGGCAATATGATAATGAGAAGACAAATGGGCAGGATGGATATGCTGGAAAGTTAGGCGTTAGCGCTACTAAATTTCAAATTGTGATAGAATAATAGAGTGAAAAATTTTTATTTACTCTGTTTTCTTTTTGATTTTATTACTCTATTTTTTATGATTTGTTTTATTAAATAATGGATTTTATTTTTTTTTGAAATGAATGTATGAATTTACTATTCCAAAATTTCAAGACTACATATTATATAAAGGAAAGGAGATATAAAATGGATGGTTTTGAAAATGCTAGAAAGAAAATAGAAGAATGTAACAAACATAGACCTAAATTTATTTGTTGTGTTGGACCTACTGGTCCGACTGGGCCTACTGGACCTACCGGTCCTGCTGGCGGACCTACCGGCCCAACTGGTGCAACCGGTCCTACTGGAGCGCAAGGTTTAATTGGACTTACTGGTGCAACTGGACCTACTGGTGCAACCGGTCCTACTGGTGCGCAAGGTTTAATTGGACTTACTGGTGCGACTGGGCCTACCGGACCAACTGGTTTGACTGGAGCTACGGGTGCAACTGGACCTACTGGACCAACTGGTTTGACTGGAGCTACGGGTGCAACTGGACCTACTGGACCAACTGGTTTGACTGGAGCTACGGGTGCAACTGGACCTACCGGACCAATTGGTTTGACTGGAGCTACGGGTGCAACTGGACCTACCGGACCAATTGGTTTGACTGGAGCTACGGGTGCAACTGGACCTACCGGACCAACTGGTTTGACTGGAGCTACGGGTGCAACCGGACCTACCGGACCAACTGGGTCTACGGGTGTAGATGGTGCTGCTGATACAATAGAAATTGGTACTACAACCACTACTGATCCAGGTACTGATGCAACGGTTACTGATACAACTGGTAGTCCTAATCATATTTTAGAATTTACTATCCCACGTGGATTTGATGGTGAGGACGGAGAAGATGGTGCAACTGGACC
>JALEZJ010000201.1 GCA_022772985.1 Erysipelotrichaceae bacterium
TATTACTATTCATTACTTCCTCTGGACAGTTCGTGATATATGCTTGGATAGAGTCATCTATAATTACTTTATGATAGTTTTGAAAATCAAAAGTTAATATAAAATTATTACTTATATTATTAGCATCATATTTATCTGCTTTCCACTTAATTCTAACAATAATATTTTTCTCAGCACCTAAGGTACATTCAGTAGACTCTGATTCATCTGAACATACCTTATCTCCTACAGTATAGTTACTTATTTCATAATCTAAATTTTCATTATTTAAAGTAATTTCTTTTATTCCCATCTCAACATTACCTATATTTGTTATATTAACACTATACTCTATATAGGAGTCTTCATTTGGTAGTGTAATCATTCCATTTATATTACTTACATTATAATCTAGGCTTGTTGAATAAGCACCTGAGTAAGTTTCATTTTGATAAACAGAGGTTACTCTTATATCTGCATTTACTCTTACTATTGCGCTTATGTCATTGATACTTAGTTCACTAAAAAAGGCGGAAAATCCTATTGAGATTCCAGTTACAATGATTAAAATAATATAACTACTAATAATAAATGTTTTTGATTTCATTATTTTATTTTTTTTTAACATATTATGATTCTCCTTACCTTATTCTATCTTAATAGATATTTTAACATATGATTAAGGTTTCGACAAGTAATATCCTTAAAATGTAGTAAATGGTAATATTTAGGTTTTACAAAAGAATCTGTTTCACTTTGAAAGATGAATAGACCCAAAAAAGTCGACTTAAAATATGTCTACATTCTTAACTCTTGATCAATATTTAGAAATGATGTTATTAGTATTAAAAAAGCAAGATAAAAAAAGATAGAATATAGGTAATTCCATTCTATCTTTTGAAACTTCATTATAAAATTAGGATATTGAGTTGCTTTTTTTGGATAAATTGTACCTTGTACTAAGATAAATGCCAAAGAATTAAAACTATTTATTCAAAAAATTTTAATCATTTTCTTTCTTTTATATATTTTCTGATTTTAGAGAAGTTATAAAGAAATGTTTTTTAATATGCGAATAAAGTGATTGGCTTCTCTTAGGACATGATCGGCTAGTAGTGGGATAATAATACTTTTTATTTTACAATTTAGGATTCCTTCTTCCCCTGCTATTTTAAAATCTCGAAAACTTATTGTTTCTTGTAGGCTGGTATTTGTTAGATTACTTGGACTGTTTTGATATCTTTTTAGAATTTGCTCATATTCTTTGGCATATTTGTTGGATGTTTCTATTAAATCTTTTTCACTAGGATCTAGTAGGCCTCGAATAAATTCAGCATGTTCTTTCATAATGTTATTCCAAAATAATTCTTGATTATAGATATCTTTTTTGGTAAGTGAGTCTTTCGTTTCTATCTTATAAAGAAGATTACAATACATTTTGGCTTCATTCATAATATGAGTAATTAATAAAGGATTATTGGTTGTATAGATGTTACAAGATAATACTCTATTTAGAATGTCATTTTTAAAATAGATTAAATTTTGAATGGCTGGTAGAGTTTTTCTATTTAAATTACTGATGTTTGTTAATAATCCTTCTGTTACTTCTATATTTCCACTTTTTAAGTTTAATTCTTTTTCCGTAATGCTACTATCTATTTTGACACCTGATAAATTACTAGATTTTGTTTCTACTTCTTTGGTGTTTTTTGTTATAAATTCATCTGAGTTTAAGATATTTTTAGAAAGTTGACCATTTGAAAGATTTGTTGCTTCGGTTAAAAAAGAGGCAAATAATTGTTGGAAATCGTTGGCGATTTCTTTCAACTCTTTATTTTTTTCCATAAATGCTGTTTCTAGAAAAAAACTATGTTCTTTCATAATACGGTCAAAAAATAAATGTAATTCTAAGGATAGTCTGATGTAGTCTTTTTGATTCATTCTTTTTTCCTCCTACTACTATCCTATGTGTATTTTAGTTAGAAAAAAACAAGAAATTTTAAA